>CALMIH010000092.1 GCA_937864085.1 uncultured Chloroflexota bacterium | reverse complement strand
ATGAGGTGAGGATAGCCCCACACGAGGGAGCGGAGCGCGGAACAGGGGGTGCCGCTAAGCACCCCGCTATGAGACCCTACATAGCACCCCAAGGTAAGTGCCATATGGGGCCATAGATGAGGAGGACAGATGAAGGGACCGTCATGGCGACGCGCAGCAGCGGCCGCGCTCGCGGCAGGGCTACTTGTAGCCGCATGCGGGGGGAGCACCGAAAGTCCCGCCGCAAGTAGTGAACTCACCACTGATCCGGTGACGCTCACCATCCAGATCTACAACGCGGGTGGACAGGCAGAACTTGAGTATCGACAGGCCCAGGCGGCCGATTTCACCGCCCTGCACCCGAATGTCACGGTCGAGATCGTGCAAAGCAGCGAGTACATTGATGCCGTGCTTCCGCAGGTCGTGGCGGGGACCGCGGGTGACGTGATCTGGACGGATACCGACACCGGCTTCACACAGTTTGCAGTTGCTGGCGCATTTGAACCGCTTGACAGCTTCATCCAGGCAGACGGGTACGACTTGAGCCCCTATCCAGAGGCGCTCTTAAAGTCGTTCCAGCTTGACGGCTCACAGATGGTGATGCCGAACAGCGTGCTGCCGTTTAACTTCGTCTACTACAACAAGGACATCTTCACGGCGGCAGGCGTCGCTGAACCAACGAGCGATTGGACGATCGCTGAGTTCGTAGATGCCGCTCGCAAAACTACGGACAAGTCAAAAAAGCGCTTTGGCGTCTCGCTGGCTTGGACTGAACAGTACGTCGCGTGGATGCGCATGTATGGATGTGAGCTCAGCAACGATGACTCAGCCGCAACGGAGTACACCTACAACGGCCCAGGCTGTGCCGAATCGCTCCAGACACTTGACGACCTGAGCCGAGAAGCTGTGATGAACTGGGAGCCCGGCGCGAAGTTCGGTGGTCTCTCGGACGCAGATTCTGCAGGTGAGCAGAACTTCTCTGCAGGCAACGTGGCGATGTTGATCTCTGGGACTTGGGAATCTCCTGCGATCATCGCGAACTCCGCGGGCGCATTCGAGTGGGATGCTGTTTCAGTCCCCGTTGAGGGGAACGGCAAGATCCAGGGCGCCGCTTCCGGTTTCGGTGTGTCGGCAAGCTCCAAGAACAAGGCGTGGGCCTGGGAGTACGTGAAGTTCCTCACAGATATTGAGGGGCAGAAGCGTGACGCAATCGCGGGCTACAACAGCTCGCCGATCTCCGTTGTGCTCGATGATGTTTACTGTAAGACAGATCTGCTGCCACTCAGCAAGTGCGAGATCACCAAGATCGGGAATGCGCGAATCGCGCTGGAACCGGCCAAGGGCGAGTGGTCGGCCGGCTTCTGGGACGTTGTGAGTGCCGGATTCGAAGAGGCGTTCACCGCGACCAAACAGTACGACTGGCAGGCGCATCTCGACGCGTTGGTTGAGCAGTCGACCGCCGCGGCACCGCTCCAGTGATCAAGACGTCGCACTGCCTAAACAGCTGAGCGACACGCGTAATGCAACGGGTTGATGAGGGGGCGGGCCGGCTTAGCCGGTTCCGCTCCCTCTTCGCTCCGCTTCCCATGCTCCAGCGCGTCGAAGAGCGCTGGTTCTGGTTCTTCATTGCCCCGTTTCTCGCTGGATTCCTGCTCTTCGCCTTCGCGCCGCTGATCGCATCGTTTGCACTCTCGTTCATGGAGTGGAATCTCCGTGGCACGCCCACCCTTGTTGGTTTCGACAACTACGCGGACCTTGCCGATCTCGACGGAAAGGGGAAGGTCGTGCTGAAGGCGTTCAGCAACACGGTGATGATCACGGTCATCGCCCTCCCAATGCAGCTGATCATCGGGCTAACTTTTGCACTGCTCCTCAACCAGAAGGTGAAGGGGATGGCGCTCTTCCGTATGGCCTTCTACCTCCCCACCGTTGTTGCGGGCGTCGCCACCGCCGCTCTCTGGCGCTGGATCCTTGGCTCCGAGGGGCTCGTCAACAAGGCGCTCGACGTAGTCGGCGTCGCAGGCCCTGCCTGGTTCAATGAACCAGAGTCGGTGCGCTGGGGAATTATCTTCATGCTGATCTGGGCCGGCACTGGCGGCATGACGCTGATCTTCCTCGCGGGACTCCAGCAGATCTCCAAGGACATTCTGGAAGCGTGTGAGTGTGACGGCGCCGGACGCTTTCGACGCTTCTTCTCGATCACGCTGCCACTACTGTCGCCCACGATCTTCTTCAACCTTGTGATCGGGCTGATCGGCGGTCTCTCGCTCTTCACCGAAACCTACGTCATCTCGGGGGGCGGTGGCGGGCCGGCAAACGAATCGATGTCGGTCGCACTCTTGATCTATCGGCTGCTGATACGGAACCTCGATTTTGGGTTTGGATCGGCTGTGGCCTGGCTGCTCACCGCCATCGTCCTGCTGCTCACGATCGTAAACTTTAGACTCTCAAAGCGATGGGTCTTCTATGACAACTAGTCGCGCGCGCACGATCCCGATGATCTCGCCGCTTCGGGTGGCGATCTATGCCGCGCTCACCCTCTTCTCGCTCCTCTTCCTGCTCCCCTTCGTCTACCAGCTCGGCACGTCACTGAAGACGCCAGCGGAGATTGCGACTGGCACCTTCACCCTCTTCCCGGCGGAGCCGCAGTGGGGGAACTACGCGGAGGTCTTCCGACGGGCGCCGATCGCGACCTGGTTCTTCAACTCCGCCTTCATCGCGATCATCGGCACCCTCGCTGCCACCCTCACCTCGGCCTTCTGCGCCTACGGGTTCGCGGTGTTGCACGCGCGCGGGAGCCGTCTCGCGTTCGGGATGGTGCTTCTCACAATTCTGGTCCCGTACCAGGTGCTGATCATCCCTGAGTACATCGTCTGGGCGAAGCTCGGACTGATTAACACGCCGCTGCCGATCCTCCTCCCGTGGTTCCTTGGGGGAGGTGCATTCAACATCTTTCTGTTGCGCCAGTTCATGCTCGGCCTGCCGCGCGACATGGTCGATGCGGCCCGCGTTGACGGCGCAAACGAGCTGCATATCTTCGTTCGCATCATCCTGCCGATGTGCGCTCCCGCCCTCGCTATCGTCGCCGTCTTCCACTTCATCTACATGTGGAACGACTTCCTCCGCCCGCTCCTCTATCTCCCTGATCCTTCCGCGATGACGCTCCCCGTTGGGCTCTCCGGGTTCGTTAACAAGTTCTCCCGCCAGTGGCACCTGCTGCTCGCCGGTTCGGTCATCGCCCTCGTCCCGCTCCTAGTTATCTTCGCGCTCGCGCAGCGGGTGATCGCGCGCGGCATCAGCATTGCGGGTGTTAGACGATGACCGTTGCGTCCTGTATCCCGCGCAACAAGCGGTGATTCGGATACTCCTGGAGGGTATTCTGAGCGAAGACTTCACGGTGGCGCAGCACGCGTCTCCGGAAGATAAGGAGGAGTGATGAGCGAGCAGTTGGCGATTGCGGGTGGTGCCCCAGTTCGATCAGGGGAGTTCCCCGACTGGCCCGTCTATGACGGCAAGGATGAGGCGATCATGCTGGAGGTCCTCCGTAGCGGCGTTTGGGGTGGATACCCAGAGCCGGGCAAGTACAACGCGCGATTCTGCGAAACCTTTGCGGCATATCAGAACGGCGGAAAGGCTGGCGCGAACGGCATCTTGATGGTGAACGGCACCGTCACAATGGAAGTGGCACTGAAGGCGCTCGGCATCGGCTGGGGCGATGAGGTGATCATCCCCGCGCTGACATTCGCCGCTACCGGCTACGCACCGATCGCCGCGGGGGCACTCCCTGTTGTGGTGGACGTAGAGCCAGAGGCGTGGACGATCGACCCGAAGGCGGTCGAGGCGGCGATCACGTCACGTACCAAGGCGATCATGCCAGTGCACTGCGGCCAGGTTGTCTCAGATATGGATGCGATCGTTGCGATCGCACGCAAGCACGGCCTCGCGATTGTTGAAGACTGCGCGCACAGCCAGGGGAAGGAGTGGGGCGGCCAGGGGGTTGGCCTCGTCGGCGACTTCGGCTCATTCAGCCACCAGTCATCCAAGATCCTCACCGCAGGTGAGGGCGGCACGCTGCTGACGAAGGATGTAACGCTGGCACAACGCGCACACTCGCTAATCGACTGCGGGCGCGCAAAGGATGACGCTGGCAAGGAGTTCACCTTCGGCGCGAACTTCCGCCTCGGCGAGCTGCATGCGGCACTCCTCAACACGCAGATGGACCGCTTTGAGGCGCAGCGTGCCGAGCGCGAGACGAACGGTCGCTACATGGAGGAGCAGCTCGCCAAGGTCAAGGGCGTCCGTGCACTAAAGGTCTTTGACCGCGTCACGCGCCTCTCCTTCTACCGCTTCATCATCGCGATCGATCCTGAGGCGTACGGCAACGTAGGGAACGCCGCCGTGTGCGAGGCACTCGATGCCGAGGGGATCGGCTGCTGGGTCGGCTACGAGTCGATGAGCGACTATGAGCTCTTCCAGCCGCACCTCTCGCGCATGCCCGTGCCGATGCAGTACGCGAAGCAGATGGATCCGAAGAGTTGGCACACACCAGTGGCCGATCGTGCAGCGAAGCACGAGCAGATCTACCTGGACGAGAACATCTTCCGTGCTGGCAAGGAGGGGATCGATCAGGCGGTTGAAGCGCTGCTGAAGCTGCAGCGTCACCCAGACGTGCTGAAGAAGGTCGCCGCCACGATGGCGGCCGGCTGAGCCACAGCGTCACGTGAGGTTGACGCAGTGAGCGGCGACGTTCGCTTCGCGATCCACGGCGGTGGATACATCGCAAAGATTCATGCGCAGGCGGTAGCGGATACCGCTGGCGCTGAGCTCGTTGCGATCGCCGGACGCAGTGGGAGCGCTTCGGAGCTAGCGAAGCTTGCTAGCGTCCCGTGGCTCGACGGCGAGGAGGGCCTTGTTGCGGCGGCGAAGCGCGGCGAGTTTGACGTTGCGATCCTCTGCACGCCAAATACGATGCACGCCCCCGTTGGGCTGCGACTCCTTGACGCTGGCGTCCACCTGCTCGTAGAGAAGCCGATGACCACGAGCTACGCCGATGCGAAGTCGCTCGCAGATCGCGCGCGCGCCAATAAGCTCCACGCCGCAACTGCGCACATGTGGCGCGTGGACCAGGAGGCAACCTGGCTGCGCGATCAGGTTGCGGCGGGAGCGATCGGTGCGGTCTACCGAAGTCGCGGATGCGGGGTGCACACCGGCTGGGGGCCGAGCGGCTGGTTCACGGAGGCGAAGCTCGCTGGCGGTGGCGCCGTGGCTGACATGGGGATCCACGCGATCGACACACTGCGATTCGTCCTCGGCGAGCCGAAGGCGCTTGCCGTCTCGGCTCGTACCGCGCGCCGCTTCATCAGCGGCGACGTTGAAGACACCGCATCGATTCGCATTGACTGGGAGTCTGGTGGCTGGTCTGAGGTTGAGGCCGGCTGGTGGCAGCCGTTCGCCGACGGACTTGAGTCGAGCCTGCGCCTCTACGGCGAACGTGGCACCGCCACCCTCTTCCCCACCGCTGTGGTGAAGGGCGCTGGGAGCGAGGCGGCCGAGACGCTCGCTGGCCCTGTGGTGAAGAAGGGTGACCACTGTGATCCGCTCATCTACGCCGCGCAGATCGCGCACATGGTCGCGGTGGTGAACGGCGCACCATCGCTCTTGGACACGTGTGGCCCAGCGGCTGTTGCGATCATGGAGGCTGCGTACCGATCAGCAGCAAGTGGAAAGACAGAGGAGGTTCCTTCATGAGGTTGCCATCAATCAGCATAGGTAAGCACCGCAAGACCCTCCTCGCGATCTGGGCCCTCTGGGCGGTTGTGCTGATCTCTTTCCAGGCGATTAGCGCCGAGCGCGTCCGGCTGGTGCGCCCTGACTACGCCGTCTCGTGGAGCTCGTGGGAGACCGAGCTCGGCAACAACCTCTTCAAGGACTACCTGAGCGAAGACTTCCTGAACCAGCAGGTGGCGTGGGATAGCGAGTACTACCTTGGGATTGCGGTTGGCGGCTATGACGATCCGATCGCCGGAACTGCAACAGATCCGGACACGAACAAAGAGATCCCGCGCAACTACTCATTCTTCCCCTTCTACCCAGCACTGATTAGCGTTGTGGCGGTACCGCTCTCGCTCATCGGACTCAATGCCATCGCAACCGCAACGCTCGCTGGGCTCATCATTACGCTACTCGGCACGCTTGCCGGTCTCTTCGCGCTTGATGACCTGATCCGACGCCGCTTTAAAAAGGAGGATCAGCACGGCGAAGAGGCGACGAGCTTCTCAACGCGCGCCGCCACCTATCTCTTGATCTTCCCTGGCGCACTCTTCTTTGCGCAGATCTACACCGAAGGGCTCTTCATCGGTCTCGCCTTTGGCGCGATTGCGCTCGCCATGCGGGGCCGCTGGCTCTTCGCCGGCGCGCTCGCCGCTGCCGCCGCATTGACACGTGCACACGGCGTGCTGACTGCGATTCCACTTGCGATCATCTGGTGGAACGCCGGGGGCGGCGCCGCAGCCAGCGCAGCACTGAGCGGCGTACGTCATCGCGGCATCAAACCAATCTTGCTCACCGCGCTGCCGCTTCTTGCTATCGCGCTACCAATCGTTGCACATCTCCTCTGGCGCACCTCTGCGCTCGGTGAGGGGTGGGCGCGCCTGCAGGACTTCTACTTCGGTCGCGGATACCTCTCCATCACGAACAGTCTCGCCTCGTGGGTGACGGGTGCCGCGTACGCCTTTGAGCAGGGCCGTGAAGCGCTCGTTACCTATGCGCTCGATCGCATCTCCATCATCTTGACGTTGATCGCCTCACTCGCGCTGTTGCGACAGCGGCAGATCGCGATCGCCGCATTTAGCTTGGCGCTTGTAGCAGCGAGCGGTCTCAGTGGCGATCACCAGAGCACGATCCGCTACATGGCGATCGTTCCGGCACTTCCGATCTGGCTCGCCGGCATCGGCCGCCGCCCCTGGTTTGACCGCGCCTGGAGCCTCGGCTGCACGCTGCTTCTTGCGCTCCTCCTGATGCTCTTCAGCCGCGACTTCTGGGTCGCCTAGTGCCGCGCCCCGCGCGGGCGGCACGACCAAAAGGTCGCACCACTACCCCCACTGCTCCGCGCGGAAAGATGGGTGTCCCAGAGGGGCGGCTCGCCCGTCATGCGGCACAGGTAACTGCGGCACAGCGATCGGCGCGCAGCGGCGGCGGCGCGCTCGTCTTGGTCGGCGACTCCATCACCCAGGCGTGGCAGACCGAAGGACACGCCTCACTCTTGAAGCCGTATCGCACCGTCAACCTTGGGACAAGCGGCGATCGCACCGAGCAGATCATCTGGCGACTGATGAACGGCGCACTGCCGGTGAACCTTAACCCGCTTGCCTTCACGCTGATGGCCGGAACGAACAACGCTGGCCTCTGCAGCGACAATCCGGTGCATATCGCCGATGGTGTGCTGCGCATCATTGAACTCCTTGACGCTGCAGCGCCGAACGCGCTGATCATCCTCTACCCGATCTTTCCGCGCGGCCATCGACCGAACTCAGTAATGCGCAAGATCACGAACAAGGCGAATGACTCGCTCCTTGCACGCCTCCCGCGTCGGCACAAGCTCATCGTGCGTGATCTCCGCGCGCCGTTTCTTAACAGAGAAGGAGACATAATTCGCGCGCTGATGCCGGACTATCTCCACCTGAGCCGCGCCGGCTATGAGATCTGGGCCACTGATATCAAAAGGGCCTTAGTCTCCGCCAATTGACGCTGAGATTTGATTGGCGCCGTGTGGCGTCAGGTTACTTGTCGACTCCGGTGACGACCACTCCGCGCACGAAATAGCGCTGGAAGATGATGAACAGGATTATTGGGATCGCGATCGTCATCAGGGTTGCCGCCTCCGGATAACCGACGCGCGCAGAATACTGGCTGGAGAATCGGGAGAGCCCGATGCCGAGCGTTTGCAGCTCTGGTTTTGTTGAAAGGTAGATAAGCGGTCCGAAATAGTCATTCCACGAGTAGACGAAGTGGAAGATCGTGACGGCGATGATCACGGGTCGTGACTGCGGAATGATCACATATCGCAAGGTTTGCCACGGGCTCGCACCTTCGATCTGAGCCGCCTCATCATGCTCGCGCGGGATCGTCATCATGTATTGACGAATCAAGAAGACGTCAAAGGCGTTCGCAAGGAAGGTCGGCACCAGGAGGGGCAGCCACGTGTTCACCCAGCCGAGGTTGAGGAAGAGCATGTAGGTGGGGATCAGCGTTACGGTGCCGGGGATGAAGATCGTGGCGACCATGACCTGAAAGAGCTTGCCGCGACCAGGGAAGCGTAGGCGCGAGAAGCCGTACGCAACGAGGACGCAGCTCACCACGGTGCCAATCGTCCCAACCACCGCGATGATGAGTGTGTTCCTCAAAAGTGTTGGGTAGTCGAGAATCTCCCACACGGTCCCAAAGTTGTTGAACGTGGCCGAAAACTCCCACGCATTTTCCAGCGTGCGCCACGATCCCTGCCAGAGAATCGTCTTCGTGACGTCCGCAGGGTCGGCGAGCAGGCTCTCTTGCCGGCCAGGCTTGACGAGGACAAACTCCTTGAAACTGCCGTCGTCTTGCGGCACACGCACCACTGGGCGATCCTTCCCGTCAACCTCCACCTGTTTTGCGCGCGCCGGGTAGAGCGGCGAGCCAGTGGCATAGACCTGGTCTGGATCCTTCAGGCTGATGGAGGCAAGGTTGAAGAGCGGCGCAAAGAAGAGGAAGGTGAGAATTGCCACGATGAGGGTTGCAAGGATCCGCCGACGTGCAGAGATTCTCCGCTTTGTCTCCGCGCGTTCGGAGACGGCCGCCTCAGCGCTCAGGCCATCAACTGCGCTCACTTATCGCCGCCCGCGTAGTAAACCCAGCGCTTCTGCGTCCCGAAAAGGATCAGGCTGAGCCCGAGCGTAATGAGGAAGAGCACCCAGGCGAGTGTTGCCCCGTAAGAGGGATCCTGGTACGTAAAGAAGTTCTTGAAGAGATAGATGTTGAAGAAGCTCGTTGTCCCCTCTGGGGTGCCATTCCCACCGTTGAGGACTTGCGGCACCAAGAAGTACTGCAGGCTCCCCGCCACGCCGAGAATCAGCGAGTAGAAGATCACTGGCGTGATCATTGGCAGCGTGATGTGGCGGAGGCTCGCCCACCACCCAGCACCGTCGACAGTCGCCGCCTCATAGAGTTCGGTGGGCACACTGCCGAGGCCAGAGAGGTAGATGACGATTGCCGAGCCGATCCCCCAGATTCCGATCAAGACGAGTGCGGGGTAGATCAGTGTTGGATCGTTCACCCAGAGGGGCGGCTCCTCCACACCGAAGAGGGAGATCAGGGTGTTGAGTGGGCCGTTCTGACCCATCACCCCAGTCCAGCCAATGATTCCGGCAACGAACGGGATGACGTAGGGGAGGAACCAGAGGACACGGAATGTTCCTGGGGCCATGAGCGCCTTGCTGTTCAGGATCAATGCGACCGACAAGGGCACAAAGATTCCAACTGGGAGCGCGATCAGCATAAATCGGAAGGTGACCGCAAGTGAGTTCCAGGCTTGTGGATCGCCAAAAAATCGAATCCAGTTGTCAAGGCCAATAAACTCAAATCTGCGATCGGCTCCTGTGAGCGATGCGTCAAAGAAGGTGAGGAGAAGGCTCGCAACGATCGGAAACGCGTAGAAGACGGCGAGCCCAATTAGCCATGGAGAGATAAAGAGAAGGCCCCACTGAGCCTCCCGTCGCTCCATCTTGTTCCTAAAGATGCTCACTCGCGCTCCTCTTTCTTGCTGACCACTTGCGTCTTAGCCGTAGTTTCGGGGCGGATGCGACCTCGTCGCACCCGCCCCGAGTAACTCCTAAATCGCGTTACGGCTCGCGGTGACTATTCCGCCTCGTCCGCAATCGCCTGAAGGGCCGGAAGGAACGTGTTCGTCACGTAGTCGGACACGTTCATCGCTGCCTTTGTCAGCTTTGGCGTGAAGTCGCTGTAGATGTACTCCCGAGCTTTCAGGTAGTTCGGTAAGTATGCTTCAGCGCTTGGGCTTGCTGCATCGGCGTAGCTCGCCTTTGCAATGTCCCAGTTCACGCCCTGCGTGAAACGCTCATCCAAGGTTGCAAAGAACGCATCCTGGTCTGCTTCGCGTGCTGGCATGCCACCATAGATGGCGAGCAGCTTTGACGACGCCTCACCGAGCAGATACGTCATGAACTCAAAGGCCTCTTTCGGGTGCTTGCTCCCTGCCGAAATGCGGAACGTGTCCGCATTCAGGTCGTTGGAGATTGTCCCGTTGTACGAAGGAGTTTGGGTGATGTCCCAATCTTCGCCGAGGACGTCGCCCAAGCAGCAGGTGTACCAGGTGTACGACTGCCCCATCGCGATCTTCCCGGTTGGGAACGCGTTGCCTTGGCCCCACTCCTCAAGTGCGGCGGTGTCGGCATTCGGCATGAAATAATCCTTGAACGCAGCGTCGTTGTACCACTGCCAGGCATCAACCCAGCCGTCAGGGATTGCGAGTGTCTTGCCGTCCGACTGCAGGAATTGACCTGGCTTGAACCAACTGCCCCACTCTGGAGCGCCGTTCCATGGCTGCGCGTAGCCGTATTGCACGATCTTGTTCTTGTTAAAGCCGGCCTCGGTCGCGTTCTTGCCGGCACTATCTACCGTCAAGAGCTTGCCGATCTCGCGCACCGTCTCCCAACTCCAGTCAACCTCTGCCCCGTCGAGCATGTACTTTCCACCATATGTTGAAGGTGGAAGTTCGAGCCCGGCCTCTTCAAAGAGCGAAGGGCGGTAGAACATCATCGATGGGAATGAGGCAAATGGGAGTCCGAGCTGTCCCTGACCGCCCACGTTGAACGCCTCGACGGCGGACGGCGGGAACTGTGCAAGGTCATAGCCCGACTCTTCGATGAGTGGCGTCAAGTCGAGCCACTGGCCGTAGAAACCGTTGGAGCCGGCGACACCGGCTGGCCCAACCACATCTGGTGGATTCCCTGCCGCATTCTGCGTGAGCAGGGTGTTCTTGGCATCCGCGTTCGGCACCACTTCAAGGGTGACCTGGATGTTCGGATTCGCCGCGTTCCACGCGTCGACCACCTCTTGCTGAACTGGAACCTGCGTCTCGACGTTGTCGCCAGTTCCAAGGCCAACGAACCAGCGCAGCTGAACCACTTCAGTCGGCTCGGTTGAGGATGATGAGCCGCCGCAAGCGACAGCAATAAGCATCATCACCGCGGTAATCGCGCTGAGACGCCACTTCCTCTGCTTCATGAATCCCTCCTACTACTCGCGAGGGCGCCCCCCAACGGGGGGTGCCTGCTGTGCGTATGAATACGCCTCACAGGAGGGCGGTGGGGGCTGAGTCGCGGCGGGCGCAACCTAGGA
>CALMIH010000091.1 GCA_937864085.1 uncultured Chloroflexota bacterium | reverse complement strand
CGCAACGTCGGTGCACGTTGCGCGCGCGCGTTGCCCCAACCTGATCCTGATCCCACCGCGCCACGATCGCTACAGCGATGTCTCGCGCGAAGTGATGGAGGTGCTCGGCGGATGGAGCCCCGTCGTTGAACAGGTCTCTGTCGACGAGGCGTATCTCGATCTCAACGGCACCGAGCAGCTGCACGGCTCACTAGAAGATGCCGGTCGCGGAATTCGCGCCGCAGTGAAATCCGCCACTGGTCTCACGATCAGCGTAGGTGGCGCATCAAGCAAGCTGGTGGCCAAGATTGCTGCTGGCGCAGAGAAGCCGAACGGCCTGACGATTGTTCCGCCGGGGAGTGAGGCCGCATGGCTTGCACCGCGGAAGGTCGGCGTGATCCCTGGCATCGGGCCGGTTGCGCAGAGCGTCTTGCGCGAACTTGACATTCTCACGTGTGGCGATCTTGCTAGCGCACCCGATGATCATCTCATTCGACGTTTTGGTGATCGCGGACCCGATCTCAAACTCTTGGCGCGCGGCATTGACGACACGCCCGTCGATGACGGCGGTGAACGAAAGTCGCTCGGTCGCGAGATGACACTCGATGACGACGTCGCCGACCCGCACGCACTTGAGACGCTGTTGCTCGGCCTCGTTGAGTCCGTCTCGCACTCACTGCGAAACGAACATCTGCTCGCGCGCACCGTCACGCTAAAGCTCAAGGACACCGAGTTTCAATCCTTTACGCGCCAGGTGAAGCTGCCACAGCCGAGCGACCTAAGCGGGCCGATCTTTGAAGCGGCGCGTGCACTACTGAAGAAGGCGGCGCGCGGCGAGCCGTACCGACTGATTGGCGTCTCGACCTCCGACTTCACGACTGACGAGCAGCTCCCACTCTTTGGCGGCGCGGCCTCAGCGCGTGAGCGCGCCATCACCAGCGCCGCCGACAAGATGCGCGCCAAGTACGGCGACGAAGTGATCAGGCGTGCGCGGCTGTTATCCCCAGAGGACGAGCTCTAAGCGCGAGCTGGCGCGGAGACCTCTCGCTCGGGCTGCCCATGGTGGTGGAGCGAAGCGTGAGGGTCATGCCCATCGTGTGCGCACGGATTAACGTGGATCTCTACGCTGCTGATTCGCGGGATCTCGTGGGTCAGCTCGTGACGAACACGCTCAGCGATCTCGTGTCCTCGCTCTACGGTTGACTCCTTGTCCACGGTGATTGCAAACGAGGTCTCAATCGTGTGTCCGACCCATCGAAGTCGAAGGTGTTCAACCGCCTGCACACCCTGCGTCGCACCAGCGATTCGCTCGACCTGATCCGTAAGCGATGGGTCCACGGCGTCCATCAGACGGCCGAGCATCTGCTTCGACGCTGAACGTAAGACGAGCAAGATTGCGACCGAGATGAGCAGCCCAACAAGTGGGTCGGCGACCGGAAATCCGAGCCCAACGCCAATCGCTCCGAAGACCACGGCGAGGGACGTCAGGCCGTCCGTTCGCGCGTGATACCCGTCTGCAATGAGTGCGGCAGAGCCGATTGATCGACCGACGCGGATTCGATAGAGCGCAACGAGCTCGTTGCCAGCGAACCCGATGATTCCTGCTGCGATCACGATCGGGATGTTGCTCACCTGCACCGGGTTGATCAAGCGATTGATAGATTCGTACGCCGCAAGCACGGCCGACAGGAAGATCATCAAGAGCACGAAGAGCCCAGCGAGATCTTCTGCTCGTTTGTATCCGTAGGTGTAGCGCCGATTTGCCACGCGCCTGCCGAGGATAAAAGCGATCCAAAGCGGAATAGAGGTCATTGCGTCACTGAAGTTGTGAATCGTATCTGCGAGGAGGGCGACCGAACTCGTGATCGCGACGATGACTAGCTGCAAGACCGCCGTTATCCCCAGGCCAACAAGTGAGATCTTCACGGCGCGAATCCCGCGCGCGCTTCGCGTCAGCGCGTCATCAATTGAGTCTGCATGATCATGGCTGTGCCCAAAGAACTTTGAGAGCACCCCGCGCCAACCACTGTCGTGGTCGTGATGCTCCCCGTGATCGTGGGAATGATCGTGAGGGTGATCATGGTCGTGATGCGATTGCTGTGCCGTCATAGAAAAATCCTACCCCAAAGAATGCCCAGTTCGGCAATTGCACCATGATGCAATTGCAACGTAACTTCACTCCTGCGCGGGCTCCAAACAAACGCCAGCGTAATCCTGACTGGCTCTAGTTGTTGTTCGGATCGCCCATCGGCTCGCCTGGTCTGCCCGTGCGCCAACTCGGCGCGCAACCCAACCCAGTAGTACGGCAGGGAGGAGTACGAGGCTCTGGTCAAAAATGATGGGGGTGGTCTCGCTCATGGGCCAAGCGCATCCGCCCTGTGCCAGCTACTTGACAAGATTCCGAACAGCCGTTCTAATGGGTCCATGACGAAGCACGATCAGGACA
>CALMIH010000090.1 GCA_937864085.1 uncultured Chloroflexota bacterium | reverse complement strand
GCACCTACTCAGTCAGCACCCAGAGCTGACGCTGGAGTACCTCGATCTTGCTGACCCTCACACGCTTGAGGCACTTCCAGAGAGTGCGACAGTCAACGAAGCGCTGCTCACGATTGCGGTGATGGTTGATGACGTGCGCCTTCTTGATGAGTGTCTTCTTGGTGAGCGGAGCGCGAGCTAGCGCGCTGGAACGGGTCGCGCCACCGCAAGGATGCGGTCGATGTCGAGTGAGCCCGCAACGAGTCCCTTGATCTCGGCGATCTTTCGCACATCTTCGGGGTGCGTCTTCACCAGAAGGTCGTGCACCTTGGAGGCAACCGTATAGGTGTCACCCTCCATTAAGACGGTGAAGAGATCCGCTTTGCGGAGTAGCTCAATGATGCGCTGGCTCGGCCGATAGCCGCCGCTCAAGACAAAGCCGAGCGGCCGATTCGGGTGATCGCCGCCGTCCAGCCAGAGCCCCGCGAGCACCTCCAACACATCCTCGCGATCGCCAGGGACCACGACCAGTGCGTCAGCGCCGATGCGCTCCATCACATGCTGCGGCTGCATCGCGGCAACGGAGACGCGGCCGATGATCGCGTCCATGTCGCTGCCAGGCCAGAGTGTCTCCCCCTGCAGGCCGTCTTCAATGATGGCGAGCGTTGGGTTGGAGAGAATCTGGCGATACGGAAGGATGCCGAGGAGCGGAATCTTGTGCCGAGCGAGGCCGCGCTCAAGAAGCTGTGGCAGCTGCGGCTCCATCTCAAGGTTCACCTTATTGACGATCGCCCCCGCCACCTCAACGCCACGCGCGGCGAAGAGTGCGGCGTTCAGGACGATCTCATCAATCGGGCGGCCAATTCCGCCTTCGCTGACGATGATCACAGGGGCGCCGAGGAGCGCCGCAACATCCGCGTTAGAGAGTCCAATCACGGCACCAACGCCGGCGTGGCCGGTCCCCTCCAGGAGGATCAGGTCACGACCTTTCGCCATCTCCGTCTGTGCGGCAACGATGCGTGCACCAAGATCCTCAACGATCTCCCCCTCAATGACGCGGCGCGTAAAGCCGCGCGGAATCTGCACCGGCGAGAGGAGCTGCGTTGAGTCTGGGAGGTTGAAGACGTCACGCATCAGTGCTGCGTCTTCGTCTGCAGGTGCGCCGTCCAGCATGATCCAGCGCTGGCCGACCGGCTTCATGAAGGCGGTGTTCAGGCCGCGATCGGCAAAGGCGGCGAAGAGTCCGAGCGATGTGGTGGTCTTGCCGCGGTTCTGTCCTGTTGCGGCAAGGAAGATCTGCCGAGCCCCGTCGGCCATGTGGCTACTCCTCGCCGCGTGGCGCGGTGCGCCGTTCGATCAGCTTCACCGCGTCGGCGAGCCGCGAGACAACCTCTGGTTCAACATCTTCTCGGGTGATGTGCGTGCCGAGCTTATCCAGCACATCTGCTGCAACGGAGAGGAAGACCGATGCATCGGCGATGAAGAATTCGGACTCATTGCTGTAGCGCACAAATGTCAGTCGCCCCTGCAGCGCGCGGCGGTCATCACCGTGCGCCACCTGCGTGGTGAAGTTATGCCCCTGAATGCCGTCGGGATTGGAGAGGAAGCTGAGTGCGTTATCAATCGCAAGGCCGAATCGCGCTCGCCAACTGGTGAGTCGCTCTAATACCTCCGGCTGAAGGCGCAGGTCGAGCACTTCATTGAAGGCCTCGGGGGCGGCGGTCAGCGCGTTGACGAGCGTTGCCCCCTGGCGCTGGCCAAGCATCGCCTGCAGCGAACGCTCCAGCGTGACCACCTCGGCATCAAAGTGGCTGGAGGTGATCAGGTCAACGAGGAGATCCTCCACGTTATCGAGCGTGGTCGGATCTCCAAGCGCCAATGCAAGCGCGAGGATCTCCTCGCGAAAGAGGAAGCGCTCTTCGTGATCAAGGCCTGTCATCGCAGCATCCTAGCGCGCCCTGCGGCGCAACCCCGTAGCGGAGGCGCCGAGTGGCGACTGCCCCTTTATGGGTAGATGCCGCGGACGCTCATCGCGTCGGCAACACGCTTCACCGAGAGGAGGTACGCCCCCGTTCGGAGGTGGCTCTTCTGCCCCTGCGCCATGTCGTAGACCTCGTGGAAGGCACGCACCATCTTCTTCTCAAGGCGGAGGTTGACCTCCTCCTCTTCCCAGAAGTCGCGGTTCAGGTCCTGCACCCACTCGAAGTAGCTGACAGTCACACCGCCCGCGTTGCAGAGGATGTCAGGGATCACCATTGCGCCATTGGCGAAGAGGATCTCGTCCGCCTCTGGCGTGGTTGGCCCGTTCGCCGCCTCAGCAACGATCTTCGTCTTGATCTTCGCCGCATTCTCAGCGGTGATCTGATTCTCCAGCGCCGCTGGGATCAGCACGTCACAAGGAATCTCAAGGATCGCCTGGTTGGAGACCGCCGTTGCGCCGGCAAGGCCGACCACGCTCCCCGTCTTCTTCTTATGCGCGCCAACAGCGGCAAGGTCAAGCCCCGCCGCGTTATGAATGCCGCCGCTGCTATCGGAGACGGCGATCACCTTGGCGCCAAGCTCAGAGATCAACTTTGCGGCGATGGAGCCGGCGTTGCCGTACCCCTGCACCACAACTGTTGCTCCCTTCAGGTTGAGGCCGATCTTCGACGCAGCTTCGCGTACGCAGATCACTGCGCCACGCGCCGTTGCCTCGTTGCGCCCCTTTGAGCCGCCGAGTGCGATCGGCTTTCCGGTGACAACACCTGGGACGGTGTAGCCAACATGCATGGAGTACGTGTCCATCATCCAGGCCATCGTCTGGCTGTTCGTGTTCACGTCGGGCGCTGGAATGTCTGACTCTGGCCCGATGATCACCGCGATCTCGGTGGTGAAACGGCGCGTCAGGCGCTCGATCTCACCGATTGAGAGCTGCTTCGGGTCAACGGTGACGCCGCCCTTTCCACCGCCGTATGGAAGATCCATCACGGCGCACTTCCACGACATCCACATCGAGAGCGCCTTCACTTCGTCAATGTTCACGTCCTGATGGAAGCGAATCCCACCCTTGGCTGGGCCGCGTCCAAGGTTGTGCTGGACGCGGTGTCCTTCAAAGACACGCGTTGAACCGTCATCCATGCGCACAGGGAAGTGCACGGTCAGCTGCCGGCGCGGCTCGCGCAGCACGGCGGCGATCCCTGGGTCGAGGTTCAGCCGCTTGGCGGCAAGATCAAACTGCTGCTGGGCAACGGCCCAGGCGCTCTTCTGGCTCATTCGTGGGTCACCTCATGCTCATATCCGCCGCGAGAGGTCGCAGTCGGCCGCCCGTCGGCGCACGCCCTCAGGCTACCGCCTGGCCAACAAACCCGCCGCCGAGCCTCCCCGATCGGGGCGCTCCAGGGCTACTTTGCGCGAATCAGTGCTACGCCGAGACCCTTCGGTCCCGTGTGTGGCCCAATCGCGGCACCGGCGCGAACGATCCCCGGCTTCAGCGCACCCACCGCGGGGAAGCG
>CALMIH010000089.1 GCA_937864085.1 uncultured Chloroflexota bacterium | reverse complement strand
CACTCACCTTCCGTGACGAGCTCCTCGCCCCAGACGGGAACGCCTTCGCCGTGGAGCCGTCGCTGCAGCAGTCGGCCTACTTCCGTCATCCGAACCGTGATCGCGCGCTGAGCGGCCTCTACTACGTGGGCGGCGGCACACACCCAGGGGCTGGGATGCCTGGCGCCCTCCTCACGTCGCAGGTGACACAAGACCTGATTCGAGATGACTACCGCGGGCCGTTCAGCTCTCGCGCAAGCGGACCAACAGGGAACCTCGTCGCGCCGTGACCCCGCTCCGCCCAGAGATACACGCACTCCTCCCAGAGGCGCGGCAGACCATCAACCGCGTCGCGCGCAGCTTCTCCCTCGCCGCGCGACTCCTCCCCAACCAGATTCGCAACGACGTTGAACTCCTCTATCTCGTCTTGCGCACGCTGGACGATCTCGTAGACGTTGACGTGCGCGCTGGTGGAAGCACGCGCGACGCTGCGGAGCGACGCATCGCCGCCGCTGAAGCCTGGGCGAGCGGCGAAGGGATTGGGGCGACTGCAGCGAACGCGCCAGAGGTCAGCCGTGAGCTGCTCATCCTGGACGACCTTGCACGCCGACACCCAGATCTTCCGCGCGACGCGGTGCACGACTTTCTCGCCGGCATGCGCTGCGACCTTGCTGGGCCTTCGATAGGGACTGATGAGGAGGCGGCACACTACTGCTATCAGGTTGCGGGGACGGTTGGTCGACTGATGGCCTCCATGCTCGGCGTGGCCCCCGGTCATGAGCGCGAAGCGGATCGTGCCGCTCGTGCGCTTGGATCCGCCATGCAGCGAACCAACATCCTGCGCGACATTGATGAAGACCTTGCGAACGGTAGGGTCTACCTCTCCGCCGCGTCACTCCGCGCGCACGGCCTTGACCCTGCAGCAACAAGCGGACCAACATCGCTGCGCGACGCAGATCGCGGCGAACTGCTTCGGGACGAGATCGCACGCGCAGATGCCGAATATGACGAGGGACTCAACGGGATCCGCTACTTACAACATGGCGGCCGCTCAATCCGCGCCGCAGCACTCCTCTATCGAGAGATCCTCCGCCAGATTGAGCGCGATGGATACGGCGCGCGGCGTCCACACCGACCGGTGGTTGGACGTGCGCGTAAGGCAGCCCTTCTCGCGCGAGCGGTTATCGGAGGCTGAGCGCACCCTCACGAAGCACGATCAGCCCAACGGCGAGCGCCGCGACTGCATCTGCCCAACCAACGCCGAACTGCGCCGTGGCGGCGAGCCCAACCAGGCTAAGGAGCGCAAGGAGCGCACCGATGGCGGTGAGGAAGCTATCGGCGCGGAGTGCGCCACTGCGAAGACGGGTCGCAACGCGTCGCTTCAGCAGTGCGAGCGGTGGCTGCACCACGAGCGAGGCAATGAGGAGCGCAAGGCCAAGGTCGCTCGATTCAGGGTGTGCCCCTGCAGCGAGCGCCTGTGCGGAACCTGCGATCAGGTAGATGCCAAGCGCAGAGAGGGCGGCGCCAACCACACGCTCCGCCACCCGCTCCACTCGTTCGGCTCGTCGTGGCGCGCGCACCTCAACGGCAAAGCGCCAGACTAGCGCCGCCGATGCTGAAGCATCGATCAACGCGTTGACGCCGAATCCGAGTAGTGAGAGCGCGCCGCTCTGCAGCGCAGCGAAGACAGCGACTGCACCGACGACGGAACTCCAGAGGATGCTGACAACGGAGAGCCGGGTTGCGGTGGAGAGATCGTGCGCGCGAAGCTGCACTAGTGCGCTCGGGTATACCGCGCGAGTGCGGATAGGGCGGCAACAACGATCGCGGTGCCGAGCAGCTGGAATCCGGATGGCTGATCGCCGAGGAAGAGCACGCCACCAACAAGGGCGATCACAGGGACCAGCGTGCCGAACTGTGATGTGGTGGTGGTTGGAATGCGCTTAGTTGCCTCAAGAAAGAGGATGAACGGCGCGGCACCGCCGAAGATGCCAGTGGCAACCGCTACGGCCCAGACGGAGAACTCGGTTGGGATCCCTGGATCACCACCGAGAACTCCAACGCGAACGGCAAGGACCGCGGCAGAGGCGAGCGCGGCAACGAGGAGTTGCGATGCGACGAGTGGGAGGACGGGAACGGTGCGGACCAGCTTGGAGGAGACGAGGGCGTAGGTTGCGCCGCAGAAGAGGCCGAGCACGGAGAAGAGGATGCCGAGCGGATCCAGCGATCCGCCGAATGCATCGCCGCCGATCACCAGCCCAACGCCGCCAATCGAGACGATCATCAGCGCCGCCGCCGCCGCCAGGCTGAAGCCCGGTCCAAGATTCTCCTTGGCGACAGTGTAGGCGCCGCCGTTGGTGGGGTAGGCTTTGACCGTCTGGCGATAGGACAGATAGAGGAGCCCAAGGATCAGCAGGATCACGCCCAGGATCGGCGCGGCGATCGCCGGCGCCAGAAGGCCCAGGGGCGCCAGCACCGCCAAAGCCGCCTCGGGGCCGTAGGCGGAAGACGACAGACCGTCCAGACCCATGTCGGGAATGGCCTCTAGCGGCCCGATCTTGACCTCGGTCTCTTCCGCATTGGCCAGTCGCCGGCCGAGCAGCAGCTCTGTCAATCGCATGGATGAAACCGATCTCCGATCCGGCGCGGTGGTGAAGCGGTTCCACGCCTGCCGGGTCGGAGACCGGCGCTCCGGGAGCAGTCTCGCTGCGGGCGCATCCTGACACTGGCCCGGAGCGGGCTGTGCCGTCCTCGACCAACCGCAGCAGCTACGCATGGCAGCGCGCGTTCAGAACATTCTACACCGTTCGACATTCAGACCCGCTGCGGCTGGTCTCCGCGACACAGCCGCGCTCCGTCCGCATTCGGGGGCGGTGCGCGGATGCGCCCATTCAATCGTCCCTCCCGATTTCCTCCTTGCCCGCCACACCCGCCTCGGACATATCCAAGGCCGCGATCCCATGATGCCCTCACCGCCATGACCCACGAACAACGTCTCGCCAATCTCCACCTCACCCTGCCGCCCGCGCCGCGCCCCGTCGCCGTCTATCGGCCCGTCGTCGTCGCGCAGGGCTTCGCCTACGTCTCCGGTCACGGCCCGGTCCAGACCGACGGCTCGCTCATCAAGGGCCGCGTCGGCGCGGATTTGAATCTCGCCCAGGGCCACGCCGCCGCGCGTCAGGTCGGTCTCGCCATTCTCGCCACCTTGCGCGCGCACTTCGGCTCGCTCGACCAGGTCAAGCGCATCATCAAGGTGCTCGGCATGGTCAACTCCGCGCCAGACTTCTACGACCATCCGAAAGTCATCAACGGATGCAGCGAACTGTTCGCCGAGATCTTTGGCGAGGCGGACGGCATCGGCGCGCGCAGCGCCGTCGGAATGGGGCCGCTGCCCGGCAACATTGCCGTCGAGATCGAGGCCATCTTTGAACTCGTCC
>CALMIH010000088.1 GCA_937864085.1 uncultured Chloroflexota bacterium | reverse complement strand
CCGATGATGATGGCCGTTTGGAAATTCGCTCCAGCAATCGCCGCTGGCAACACCGTTGTGCTGAAGCCCAGTGACACCACTCCAGTCAGTACAACGTTGTTGGCCGAGATTTGTGCGGAGTTTTTGCCAGCAGGTGTCATGAACGTCATTTGTGGTGACCGCGACACTGGTCGTGCCATGGTGTCGCATAAGACCCCGTCGCTCGTGAGCGTCACTGGTTCAGTGCGCGCTGGTATGGAAGTTGCCGAATCGGCATCAAAGAGTTTGAAGCGAGTACACCTCGAACTTGGTGGTAAGGCGCCGGTCATTGTGTTTGACGATGCCGACATTGCGGCGGGGGGCACCCTTGCGGCGCTCGTGGACGCTGGCGCTGAGATTCGTTACTGCACGATGATGGACGACCTGGTCGGTGTGATCGACGAGTCGCTCAACGACGAGGCAGCGGCCGCATCGCTACTGCGCGACCAGCGCGCGGCGGCGAAGATTATCGGCATTCAGGAGTTGACGCACCTCAACTACCCAGACGCGGGGAACTGGAGCCGCTTTGATGTGCGCCCCGACCTCTTCCGCGAGATTCGCGACTTCCGACCAGATGCAATCTTCGCCGCCGATCCGTGGCTGCGCGTTGAGGCACATCGCGATCACTGGGAGGCTGGCTCCATCGCCGCCGAAGCGGCGATCCTCTCTGGCATTCCGAAGCTCGCCTCAAGCGACGCCGCGATTGATGCACTTTGGCGCGCGGCGAAGCCGAACGATGCGCGCGCTGTTGCCTTCTTTTACACCGACGAGCCGACCACCTTCTCGCCGATCGACGCCACCTGGGAACGGAAGGCGGCCGCCGTCTCTGAATATCACGCGCAGTTCACCGACGATGAGTTGCCACAGTTAGTGAAGACGCTGGACGCCAAGGCGCAGCTCGTTGCGCGTGTTGGCGTGGAGGCTGGCCTCCTGCCGGCAGGAACCAAGCGCGCCGAGCCGCTCAAGGTGATCGACCCCCGCGCCCTCCACGGAGCGCGCTAGCCGTCCTGCCGACTTTGTGGGGCAGGCGTACAATCTGTGAGATGCGTAATCCAATCGTGCTCCTCCTGACCCTCGTTGCGGCACTGAGCGTCGCTGGGTGTCAGGCAGCCTTCCCTGCTAACGCAGCTACCGTCGAAGGCCTCCTCATTGAGGACCTCTACAAGCTAGTTTTCGTCATCGCCGCGATCGTCTTTCTCCTCGTTCAAGGACTGGTGATCTGGTCGGTCATTCGCTACCGCCGCAAAGCCTCCGATGTTGCGCTTCCGGCCCAGACTCACGGCAACTTGGCACTGGAGGTCGTTTGGACAGTCATCCCACTGGTGACGGTCATCGGGCTCTTCTTCGCCTCATCCCAAGTACTCGGTGTCGTTGATGCCCGTAAGCCAGAAGAGGTTTCGGTAAAGGTGGAAGTCGTTGGGTATCAGTGGCAGTGGAAGTTTGGGTATCCCGATGAAGGCTTTGAGATTTATGGAACAGCGCAAAACTACCCAGAGCTCGTTGTTCCAATTGATGAGCGAATTGAAGTCACCCTGGTGGCGCAAGATGTCAACCACGGGTTCTATATTCCCGAATTCCTTTTCCAGCGCGACTTAGTTCCTGGCCAGGTGAATCACTTTGAATTCACGCCAAACAAGCTCGGCACGTTCGCCGGTCAATGTTCTGCCTTCTGTGGGCTCCTCCATCACGCCATGGGGTTCTCCGTGCGCGTCGTGACGCGCGAAGAGTATGAGACCTGGCTGACTGAGATGAAGCCAGATCCTTCTGCGAGTGAGTCCCCAGCTTCGGACGCTGCCGACCTCTCTGCAACAGTTAGGGAGTGGGGCATTGAGCTATCTAGCGCCACCAGTGCTTCAGGTGAGGTGTCGATTGGTCTGACTAATGGCGGAACGGTGCCTCATGAGTTTATCGTCGTTCGCACAGACCTTACAACTGAAGAGCTACTCGCCACGGTTGACCCTGCATCAAATCGACTTGATGAAGCGATGCTTGATGCAGCCGGCGAGCAGTCAGAGTTTGCCCCAGGCGAGGTCAAGCTGTTGCCGCTGGACCTGTCGCCCGGAAAGTACATTGTGCTCTGCAACATCGCTGGTCACTTCTCTAATGGGATGTACGCGTCGCTTGAGATCTTGGCAAACTAGGCGTTAGTGAGGAGGGGTATATGGCAACCGCAGCAGCTCGAGTCACCGGCGCTCAGGGATCAAGGATCTACGATTACCTAACGACAACCGATCACAAGAAGATTGGAATCCTCTACACCATTAGCTCGTTCATCTTCTTGGCAATCGGTGGACTTCTCGCACTCGGTGTCCGCACGGAGCTTGCGCAGCCGGGTCTGCAGTTCATGGACGAGTCTGTCTACAACCAGCTCTTCACGATGCACGCATCCATCATGATCTTCTGGGTGATCATTCCGTTCCTTGCTGGGATTGGAAACTACATCGTGCCGTTGCAAATTGGAGCGGCAGACATGGCCTTCCCGCGCATCAACGCACTTAGTTTTTGGATGATCCCGTTCT
>CALMIH010000087.1 GCA_937864085.1 uncultured Chloroflexota bacterium | reverse complement strand
GCAGCTTCGATTGTGCTGGCCACCTTCCTCGCAGCTGTAGGGGCGCTCGGACGACTCTCGTCCAACGCGATCATCAACGCGGTCGCCTCCTTCTACGTCAGCTTCTTCCGAGGCACTCCGCTGCTCCTGCAACTGCTCGTCTGGTACTTGGCGCTGCCGCAGGTGGGGATCATCCTCGACCCCATCTTCTGCGCCATCGGTGCGCTCGGCATGAACTATGGCGCCTACATGACCGAGATCTTCCGCGCGGGGATCCAGGCGGTGCCGCTCGGCCAGCGCGAAGCGGCGGCGGCACTCGGCATGTCCTCGCGCACGGCCTTTCTGCGCATCGTCGCACCGCAGGCCTTCCGCATCATCGTCCCCGCGATCGGCAACGACTTCGTCGCGATGTTGAAGGACTCGGCGCTCGCCTCCACGGTGGCGCTCCAGGAGATCGTCTGGCGCGCGCGCAACGTGGGGCAGAAAGAATTCAAGACACTTCAGACGTTCATGATCGCCGCGATGATCTACTGGGCGCTGACGATCATATTCAGCACCTTCCAGAATCGCATTGAGAAGCGACTCGCCGCGGGCGATCGCAACAAGGAGACGAAGGGATGAGCGGTGTGATGAATCCTGATCAGGCGCACGTGCATCAGCAGCACCCTGCGGAGAAGCCGGGCGTGCTGGTGAAGGCTGGGGCCGAGCCGTTGCTCAAGGCAACGAATATGGCGAAGTGGTTCGGCGAGAACCACGTGCTGCGCAGCGCCTCGATTACGGTATGGCCAGGGGAGACGGTCTGCATTCTCGGCCGCTCAGGCTCAGGGAAGAGCACCTTCTTGCGCAGCCTCAACTTCCTCGAGGACCCAACGGATGGGATCGTAGAGATTGACGGCGTGGTGGTTGCTGCTGATCCATTCCACAAGGAGGGGAAGGAGCGCCAGGCTCGCATTCAAGAGCTCCGCCTGCGCGCCGGCATGGTCTTCCAGGAGTTCAACCTCTTCCCGCATCTCAGCGTGATTGAGAACTGCGTTGAGGCGCCGGTTCACGTCAAGGGGATGGATCGCAAGGAGGCGGAGGCGATTGCTGAGAAGTACTTGGCGAAAGTGGGCTTGAGCGAGAAGCGCGACGAGTATCCATCGCGACTCTCTGGTGGCCAGCGACAGCGTGTGGCGATTGCGCGCGCGCTGACGATGCAACCGAAGGTGCTCCTCTTCGACGAGCCAACGAGCGCACTTGACCCAACGCTGGTTGGTGAGGTGCTAAAGGTGATGTCAGACCTTGCGCATGAGGGGCGCACGATGATCGTGGTGACACATGAGATGGACTTTGCGCATGAGGCGGCAGATCGCGTCTACTACATGGACCAGGGTGAGTTCGCCGAGGTTGGGCCACCGGAGCAGGTGATTGATGCGCCGAAGGATCCGCGCACCAAGGAGTTCCTCTCGCGATTCCGCACCCTCGGCTCAAAGAAGTAGCGGTGGCCGCACGCGGCGTAACGGGGGTCGCCCCCGACCTGCTCGTTGTAGGTGGCGGCGTCTGGGGCGCATGGACGGCGCTCCTGGGGAAGAAGCTCGGCGCCAGCGTCACGTTGATGGAAGCTCTGGTGCCTGGCCATCGCGATGCAACCTCTGGTGATCACAGTCGCATCTTCCGCCACGCGCACGGCGAAGATGAGCTGCTCCTTGGCTGGGCGCGCAAGTCGCTCGCCGCATGGAAGGCGCTTGGCACCATGAGCGGTGAAGAGCTTTTTGTTGAGAGTGGCGTTGCCTGGTGTGTCTCCGACCTTGGCTTCTGGGAGGCCGAGTCTGAGCGTCGCTTGCGCGCCGCTGGTGTGCCGTGCGAACGGATCACTGCGGATGAAGCGGTGAAGCGCTGGCCGGCGATGAGTCCCGCCGCACTCGCCTCCGTCCTCTACGAACCAACCGCCGGATTCCTGCGCGCGGCGAACGGTGTGCGTGCAGCGGCGCGCGCCTTCACCCAGGCGGGTGGCGTGATTACGCAAGGTCGCGCGCACCCTGCGGCAGATGGAAGTGCGCTCGACGCAAGTGGCGCGCCGATCAGCGCTGGCGCTGTGGTCTGGGCCACAGGCTCATCGCTCCCCGGCCTTTTCCCAGAACTTGTTGGTGCCGACACGCCAGCGGAGATCACACCAGTACGACGCGACGTCACCTACTTTGCGGCGAAGGGGATGGAGGTTGGTGAGATCCCAACCTGGATTGATGCGGGCGTTGGCGTCTGGGGGATTCCCGATGAGAGCGGACACGGCGCAAAGGTCGGTCCCGACTTTGATGCTGGCTCGTTCGACCCCAATGCGCCATGGCCACAGGAGGCGACGGACGAGTCGATCCAGGTCTCACGTCAGCGCGCTGGGATTCGCTTCCCCGCACTGTTAGACGCACCACTGAAAGAGAGTCGCGCCTGCCAGCACGAGCGCACCCTCACCTGGCACTACGTCTTGGATCATCACCCTGCGAATCCGAAGGTCTGGCTTGCTGGCGGTGGATCCGGCCACGGCTACAAGCAGGCGCCCGCGGTTGGCGAGGCGCTCGCGCGCGCTGCGTTGGATCGTTCACCAGCCGCGTTGGCAGACCGTAGGTTCAAGATCTTGGAGCGTGAGCAGGGTCCAGGAAACCCGGCAGGAGAGCCGACCGAAGAGGCCTAGCCGCGCGGAGCGGCGCTTACTTCTGCTTGGTGCGAGTGAGTGACGGTTCGGCGGAGGCGTTGAGCTTTGCGGCGATCGCGGCGCGCGCCGCGTTGCGGTCACTGAAGTCCACGCCATCCATGTCGCCTGGCGATAACCCTGCCGCCCAGCCACGAGCGGTGCGCTTCCCGTCTGCTGCGTAACGGTCGGCAACCATCAGGTCGAACGCCTGGACGCTCGCCTCAAGTTCGCTGTACCGGCCTGGCTTCAGCCGCTTTGAGGCGGTGCCACGCTGCTGCAGTTCACAGACGTGCCAGTCCTGGCGGTTGGTCATATCCCAGAAGCCGTGCGCGTCGGAGAAATCGTAGTTCGGCGCCTTCATCGTCTCTGGATGGAGGTACCAGTCGCAGACGATGCGCGAGCGACCAGGACCGAGCGGTTCGATCATGTGCACCATTAGGTAGTCCGGATGCAGCGAGAGGAGGAGGTTCGGCCAGACGGCGAAGTACTGGATGCGCTTTGCGTCGGTCTCCGTCATGCCCGTCAACCACGGGCGCTCGTGCGAACCCTTGTCGAGTCCCATCGTGAGCGCTTCGCCAACGAGTGGCTGCCAGCCACCCTTCCACATGCCGCGCGCCGGAATATCTTCGCCAAGGTCGTACGGCGTCAGTGCGTTCAGTTGCGGGTGGACACCTGGGCAGTGGTAGCACTCGGAGTAGTTCTCCACCAAGATCTTCCAGTTCGCCGCCACGTCGTACGTCTCGCGCTGAGCGAGTCGCAGTGGCGCGAAGTCGAAGCGTGCGAAGACGTCGACCAGATCGTCGAGATAGGTGAGGAGCGGCTCGGCGTCGTTATCAAGGGTGAGGAAGACGAAGCCCTGCCAGGTCTCACAGCGCACCTTGCTGAGCCCGTAGTCGGCGGGGTCAAAGCGCTTCAGGTCGTCGGTATGCTTCGCCTTGAGTAGCGTGCCGTCTGGCGCGTAGACCCAGGCGTGATACGGGCAGACGATCTTCTGCACCTCGCCGCAGTCTGGCTTCCCATCAGCCGGCCCCTCAATGAGGGTGGCACCGCGGTGGCGGCAGGCGTTGATGAAGGCGTGCAGCGTGTTGTCTTCGCCGCGCGAGATGATCAGCTGCTCGCCAGCGAACTCCAGGAGGCGATATGAACCAACGTTCGGCGTCTCCTCTTCGCGGCCAACACATCGCCATTCGTGCGTGAAGATCTCCTGCGCCTCCCAGTCGAAGATCGCCGGGTCGTGATAGACGCTCGGCGGGAACATGTCCGCCTCGTCAAATGGGCGACGAACGGCGGCAATGCGCGTGGGGTCCAGAGGTGCCGGTCGCGATGCCTTCAACATGCCGCTGATTCTCCCACGCCGTGCCCCTATTTGAGGAGACCGTTGAGGCGTAAGAGGGCGCCGAGCGGATCCCGAACCTCAATCTTCACCTGGCCATCCCGCGTGATCTCCGCACGGCCGCGGCTCTCGTCGCTGCCGTGCAGGTCAAGGGAGCCGTAGGCGCGGACGCGGCTTCCGCTGAAGGAGGGGGCGAGCTCTGTGGTGATCGTCCCCCGCGCCGTCCCGCGCCAGGCGGCGAGTCCTGCGCGGCGACCACTCGCGTCAACTTCAAATGCAAACGTTGATGGTGCGGGCATGCCGAGACCGCGCAGGCCAACCGTTGTCCCAAGGATGCGTTCACTTGCCTCGTAGAGGCCGATCTTCGGAAGCGATGCGCGAAGCGTTGCCGCAATCTCGCGGTTCGCCCCAGTGTTCGTTGCACTGATTATCACGTTCGTCTCCCGGTCTCGCTCTTCCGCTGTTCGATCGCTGGTGAAGTTTGGTTGCTGGTAACCCACTCCGTACGATGTGGAGGCCGCGACAACGTAGTAGGCGAAGCAGGCGAGTGCGCCGGCGTACTCTGGGCCGCCAGCGCGTTGCTCGCGCAACAGCGCGGCGAGTGGGAGCAGGACGCGTGTCTTCGCGGCGCGCCTGGCAAGGTACTGCAGGAAGGTGGTGCCGTGCGTCTCATACGGCGCGCGCGCATCTCCCGATGGGGAGAAGTAGGGCGAGGCGAGCCGTTCATCTAAGCGCAGTTCCATCGTTCTATCGTACCTACTCGGCTACACTGCGGCGAATGACTCTTGGCAGCGCGAAGCAGACCCCCGCACGTAGCGCGCCCGCCCTTGACCTCTCCGCCGCCGCAGCACTCTGGGGTGGCCTCTACGTCATCTCCGCCGCCACCTTTGAGGCAATCCCTCCCGCCACACTCACCCTCGTCCGACTCGGGCTTGGCGTTGCTGTGCTGCTCGCTTTTGGTCGATTGCGCGGCGTGAGTATCGGCTGGTCCGACGTGCCGCACCGCGCCGCCTGGATCGCGGCGTTCGTTGCCGCAACGAGCATGCTGCTGCAGTTCGGTGGGACGGCGCTCACCTCCGGCGTTGAGGGCTCGGTGGTGACGATGGCGACGCCGATCTTCGTCCTACTCTTCGGTCGACTCCTCGATGGCGTGGTGATTCCGCGACGTGCGTGGGGCGGCATCGCGCTCGCCGTTGCTGGTGTCCTGCTCCTCTCACTGCGCGGGAGTGGCGGCAGTCTGAACGTGAGCGATCCGTCGCGACTCCTCGGCATGCTGGCGCTAGTCGGCGCAGGCGCAACCTGGGCGCTCTACTCGTCGCTCGGACGACCACTCGTTGCGGCGATCGGTGCGAGCCGCGCGATCGGCCTCACCGCCGCACTCGCGCTTGTTTTCATCACTCCTGTTGCAGCGGTTGAGCTGCTGCTCGGTGGGATTGATCTTGCCGCCGCCACCACTCCCGCCGCACTCGGCGCTGTGGCCTATCTCGCGATCGCTGCAACTGCGATCGGATGGTCGCTCTGGTATCGCGGCTACGCCGCCGCCGCACCACGCGTTGCTGCCGCCGCGCTCTTCCTCCAGCCACTCGTTGCTGCACTGCTCGGGGTTGGACTTCTTGGTGAGGCGGCTGATCCTGCGCTCTTCGCCGGTGCGGTGCTGCTCCTTGGCGGCGTTGCACTGATTTCCCGCGGCGAGTCGACGCGCTGATGCAGGATCTGCGCCGCTATCGGAGCGAGAGGCCACCCGTCACGGGGCTCGCCTCCATCACGCACGACGATCGCGGTGTTGAGCAGAGCCCTGCGGACGGCGATCGCGCCGCGTGGAAGTCGTGGGTCTCGGCTTCTAAGACGCGCAACTGGCTCCGTCGCGACCCGCTTCTTGACTGGCTCGAGGTGCACGGTGAGGCGAAGGGCTTCATCAAGGATGCGGAGGTGGACGCCGATCCGCCGAGCCCCTACGACCTACGACGACTCCTCTTTGCGAAGGGGAACGCCTTTGAAGAGGGGATCTTCAAACTCCTCGAACCGAAGGTCAGCACATGGGCAAAGATCGCGAACGGTTGGGAGGAGACGCGCAGTGTAGAGGCGGCGCAGCGCACCTTTGAGGCGATGCGCAGCGGTGTGGAGCTGATCGCTCAGGCAGTGGTGCGCAACCCAGAGGATCAGACGTATGGCGCAATCGACCTCCTTGCGCGAAGCGATGCGCTGGCGAGACTCTTCCCTGGCATCGTGGATGCGGGCGAAGCGACGCACCCAGCACCGGCGCTCGCTGGTGACGACGGCGTCCCACCGCCATGGCACTACGTGGTGGTGGATGTGAAGTTCTCCACGCTGGATCTGAGCGTCAACGGATTAGTGAGCAGTTCACATCGCCACTATGCGGGGCAGGTGCTCGTCTACACCGCCGCGGTGGCACGACTGCAGGGCTACTGCGCCGCCGAGGCGTATCTGCTCGGTCGCACCTGGACGAGCACGAAGGGTCGTGGCCGCGGAGCACTTGATCGTCTCGGTCGCGTGCTGGTGGAGCGCGAAGAGACGCGCGATTCAGCAACGCCACTTGCAATAGAGGTTGGCCGCGCCATTGAGTGGATTCGCAGCGTGCGCCGCGACGGCGCGAGCTGGGATGCGCTGCCACGACCAACACGACCGGAGCTCTACCCGAACACTGGCGCGAACGAAGATCAGCCGTGGAGCGGCGCAAAGAAGAAGATCGCTGATTCCATTGGTGAGCTGACGGTCCTCCCCGGGGTGAACCCAGACTTGCGCGACGCGGCGATCGCGCGCGGCATCTTGCGTCGCGATGAGCCGAACCTCTCGCCAGAGCTGCTCGGCGTCACCGGTGATACGCGGCCAAAGCGGCTCGCCCTTGTCTTGGCGGCGAATCATCCTGATCAGGTGGCGCGCATCGCGGCGAGCCCTGGCGCCGCCGTGATCCCGGAGAAGATTGAGTTGCTGCCAGACCTTGAACGACACTGGCGCAGGCCGTGGCGACTCGAGTTCTGCGTTGACTTTGAGAACACACAGAACCTTGATGATGACTTCAGCCGACTCCCCGAAGTTGGTGGCAACGTCTGCATCTTTCAGGTTGGCTGTCTTGTACAAATTGACGGGCGCGTCCCGAACGCGGCGGAGTGCGCTGCCGCTGGCGTGCCGAGCGAGTTCGGCCAGTGGACGGCGAAGCGCCTCTCACTCGCCGGCGAGCGCGAAGTCTTGGACGCGTGGCGCGCCTTCATGGATGCATGGCGCGCTGCACTTAACGTGGGCTGGAGCGATGCGCGCATCATGCACTGGTCGCCAGCTGAACCGAACCTACTGAAGAACTCCCACAACTGTGCCGCCGACCGTCACCCCGACTGGTCGCTCCCCGACGAGCTCGGTTGGTTTGACGCGCTGGATGAACTTGTCCACCGCGTCCCAGTTGGTGTCCATGGCGCATGGGGCTTCGGGCTGAAGCAGATCGCGAAGGGGATGCATAAGGCTGGACTGATTAATACGGTGTGGGGTGATGGTCCCGCCGATGGGCTCGGTGCGATGGCTGCCGCTTACGAGGCCGAGCGGCGTGCGGCGCTGAGCGGCGGGTCAATGAGCGACTTTGACTTTATGCAGGCGGTCGCCGAATACAACCAGGTCGACTGCCGAGCGATGTCCGAAGTGGTGAGCTGGCTCCGCGCGAACCGTTAGCGACGGCGGTAGCGCCGCGCGATCACACTAAAGAGCGGGAGCTTCGTCAGCAGTTCAGAGATTGGTCGCGCCTCGCGACCCTCACGCCCCTCGACGGCGAGGAGGCGGTCGGCCGCATCGCCCTCAACGTGACGTGGATCGCAGGTGGCAAGGTCAATCGCCACTTCTCCTGGAATCGGCGTGCCGAGCTGATCGAGCAGGTTGGCGGGGATCCCTTCGTCACCGAACTCGGCGCGCAGCTCCTCTTCAAGTTGCCAGCGCGGATTACGGAAGAGGACGGCGCGCCACGCCTCCGCAACGGCGGGGGTGACGGTGCCGTCGCCTGGCTTCGGTGACGGTGAGAGATCCTTGCCGCGCGCCCATCGCGCCGCCTGGTGGAGGAGCGTGTACTCGTCGAGCTCGAGGTATGCGGCGAGGTCCTCTGCCGGAGACTTCTCACCAAAGATGGCGCGAATCCCTGGGGCGAACGCCTCCTGCATGTCGAGGTCGATGCCGCGCACGGTGCGATGCAGGTAGACCTGCTGATACATGAAGTGGCGCGCATTCAAGAAGCTCTCCAGCGCGCCGACCGCCGGTTCATACAGCGTGAGACCGCGCGGCCCGATGAAGCTGTAGCGGCGCAGGCGCTCCAC
>CALMIH010000086.1 GCA_937864085.1 uncultured Chloroflexota bacterium | reverse complement strand
AAAGACGATCAGCTTTAAGTATCGACCGAAGGCGCGTAGCCGCATCACTAAGGGGCATCGCCAGGAACTTCACCTTATTAAGGTCACCGAAGTTGCGGTGAATGGCACCAGCGCGAAGGCGATCTGGGAGGCCGGCGCAGCTGATCGCGAGAAGGTGAAGGCCGCAGCAGTGAAGGCCGCCGCAGAGCGAGCGCAGGCTGACGCCGCACTCGCCGAGAAGTTGAAGGTTGCAGCACCGGTTGAGAAGAGCGAAGCGAAGGCTGCAGTAAAGCCTGCCGCAAAGAGCGCAGCGAAGCCGGCGGCGAAGTCCACTGCAAAGCCGGCAGCAAAGAAGTCGGCGGCGAAGAAGCCAGCCGACGCTGAATAAGTAACGAGTCAAGGAGGACGTCATGGCACATAAGAAGGCAGGATCAAGCAGCCGCAACGGACGCGACAGCGCTGGTCAGCGCCTTGGCGTGAAGGTTGGCGACGGCGAGTTCATCAACGCAGGCGGCATCATCGTGCGCCAGCGCGGGACGCAGTTCGCCGCCGGACGTGGTGTTGGCCTTGGTAGCGACTACACCATCTATGCAACCGTTACAGGTCGCGTGAAGTTTGACTACGCGTCGCGCTTGAAGAAGCGCGTCAACGTGGTTGCTTCCGCGCCGGACGCCTAGAGAGTCGCTGATGAAGCCAGAGATTCATCCAAAGTACGGCGAGATCCAGATCACGTGTCTGGCATGCAGCACCAAGTTCACCGTTGGCTCAACGCGCGCCGGCGAGATGAAGACCGAAGTCTGCTCGAACTGCCACCCGTTCTTTACGGGGAAGCAGATCCTGTTGGACACCGCAGGTCAGGTGGAGCGATTCCAGAAGCGCCTCGGGCGCTCGCGCTGATTTTCGTGCGACGCCACTGTGGCGTCGTTGTGCGACGCGCATCACACCTTCTCGCGTTTGCACTCGCAAACCTTGCCGCCCCTGCGCGCAGTGTGGCGTACGGCGGACAGGCGCTCGTTGACGGCATCTTGATGCGTGGACCCGCGCATATCGGCGTGGCAATTCGTGTCCCAGACGGCAGCATCCTCACCACCACCGAACTGCTGCCGAACGGCGCGCTGCGAAAGCGCGCCGCAAAACTTCCGATCGCACGCGGCGTTGTGATCCTTGTTGAGACACTCGTTCTCGGGAGCCGCTGGCTGCTGCGTAGCGCCGAGCTCTCTTCGGGCCAGGCTTCGGTTGGCACAACTTCGTCGCGTGGCGACCGCGCACTCTCTGCGGTGACCGTTGTCCTCACGCTCGTCTTTGTGATGGCGCTCTTCAACATCATCCCAGCGGTGACGGCGTCGCTTCTTCTGAGTGCGCTCTCCGCTGACTCACTGCTCGCAGAACGGCTGTTGGACGGCATCTTGCAGATCGTGATCCTGATCGCGTATCTCTCGCTTGCTGGGCGCAGTCGCGACATTGATCGCACCTACCGTTATCACGGTGCGGAGCACCGTGCAATTCATGCGTTAGAGAACGGGGATAAGTTGACGCGCGCCGATCTTGCGCGCTGGCCAACCGCCCACCCACGCTGCGGCACCGAGTTTCTTGTTGTCGTCATTCTGGTTAGCCTCGTCGCCTTCACCACACTCGGCCGTCTCGATCCACTTGAAACTGTTGCGAGCCGCGTCTTTGGCATCCCGCTTGTTGCAGGTCTCTCCTACGAGATCCTTCGCCTCCTCGGGAAGTACCGAACCAATCCGATCGCTCGCGCGCTCGCCGCACCAGGACTTGCAGTACAGCGCATCACCACACGCCTCCCAGATGACGAAATGCATGACGTTGCAATTGCGGCACTCACCGTTGCCGTAGAGGCGGGCGGCGAGAGCGTCCCCGCCGGATCAGAGCGGCCAACATGGGGAGCCTTGCAACAGGAGGTGGCAACTCATGGCTGAGCTTGCGCAACTTGAGGCACGCCTTGCGATCGCGCTTCGCACCCGCGCAGAACTAGAGGCGCAGCTGACGCAGCCAGAGGTGCTCGCCGATCACACGGCGCTCGCACGGATCGGGCGCGAACTTTCGCGCACCGCACCACTCGCTGAGGCTGCGGAAACACTGAGCTCGGCGCGTGCGCGAACGAGCGATGCGAAGGCGATGGAGCTTGACCCTGGCGCGGACTCTGAGATGCGCAGCCTCGCCGCGGCGGAGCGTGCCGCCGCCGAGACGATCGAACGAGACCTGATTGAGCGACTCCCCGCACTCTTGCTCGACCCTGATCCGAACGATGGCAAGGATGTGCTGATTGAAGTGCGTCCTGCGGCGGGCGGTGACGAGGCGGGGATCTTCGCCGGTGAACTCTTCCGCGGCTATCTTCGCTACGCGGAGCGACGCGGCTGGAAGGTGGAGGTGGACGGCTTGAGCGAGACGGCACTCGGTGGCGTGCGCGAAGCGATGGCTGAAGTGAGCGGACCGGGCGCATGGGCCGCCTTCAAGTGGGAGGCGGGAGTGCATCGCATTCAGCGCGTCCCCGCAACCGAATCCTCTGGGCGCATTCACACGAGCACCGCAACGGTGGTCGTGCTCCCCGTTGCTGAGGCGGTCGACTTTGTGATCCCTGAAGGTGACATTCGTATTGATGTGAAGCGCGCATCCGGACACGGAGGACAAGGGGTCAACACCACTGACTCTGCGGTGCGCATCACGCACATCCCGAGCGGCACGGTGGTGGAGATGCAAGACGAGCGCAGCCAGCTGCGCAATAAAGAGAAAGGGATGGCGATCCTGCGCAGCCGCCTTCTCGCCGCTGAAGAGGAGCGAAAGCGCAGCGCAAACTCCGTTGCGCGAAAGGCGCTGATTGGCACTGGCGACCGGAGTGAAAAGATTCGCACCTACAACGGTCCACAGAACCGCGTCACCGATCACCGCATCGGACTCGACAAGTTTGATGTTGACGGCGTGTTGAGTGGCGACTTCGCCATCTTTCATGATGCGCTCGCTGCGGCCGAACAGGCTGAGCGACTCGCCGGCGACTAAGCGCGCACAGATCTAGGTGATGGGAGAGATGATGGACGAGAAGGCGAGAGAGCAAGTGCAGGGCGAACCGCTGATCAGCCGTGAGGCGGATGGCCCAACGCTGCTACGCGCCGCAGCAGCAACGTTAGCCGCCGCTGGGAGTTCTACGCCACGCTTAGATGCTGAGCTACTCCTCGCCGCACTTCTTGGAACACGCGTCACCACCTTGCGTGCCGCCGTTGCGGCGGGCTTCCCGCTTCCGCTTCCACAGAGCTCAGGACTTCCAGAGCCTGAGCCACTTAGAGAGCGCCACGCTGCGCTTGCTGAGGCGCTGCAGATCGCGCGGGCCGCACTCGCCGCTGGCGACGCACCCGCCGCACTCGCCGCGCTTATAAGCGAGCGAGCGAAGGGCCGACCGATCAGCCACCTCACTGGCACGCGCGGCTTTCGTGCACTCGAGCTGCTTGTCACCCCAGATGTGCTTGACCCACGCCCAGAGACAGAGCTCGTTGTAGAGACGGCGCTTGCCTACCTTGCTGATCGTGTAGCGGCGGCGCGCGCGCTCGGTCGCGCACCGCAACCACTGAACGCGGCGGAGATCGGCACGGGGAGCGGTGCGATCGCTATCGCCATTGCATCGGAGTCGCCAGCGCCGCTTCGACTCACCGCAACCGATCTCTCTGGCGAGGCGCTCGCTGTTGCGCGCGCCAATGCACTGCGCGCTGGTGTTGCTTCGCGCATCACCTTCCTTCACGGCGATCTTGCCGAACCACTCCTCGCCGCGCGCGCTCCAGGCGACCCAGCGCACCTCGACCTTCTCCTCGCCAACCTCCCCTACGTGCCGAGCGACGAGGTGGACGCGGCGCGCAGCGCGATCGGATTCCAACGCGGCGCAGAGAGCGAGCCAGCACCGAGAGACCTCTCACACATCTCAATCGCCGCCGAGCCGCGCCTTGCGCTGGACGGCGGGAGCGACGGCCTTGAGTGCATTCGTCGCCTGATCGCCGAACTGCCGCGACTCTTGCGTCCAGGCGCCGCAGCAATCTTGGAGTTTGGCGACGGTCAGGCGGACGCAGTGAGCGCGCTTGTCGGCGGGCTCGGCCTTGGTTGGCGCGTCAGCATCCGCGGCGATCTCTCCGGGCGCGCGCGCGTCGCGGAGATCCGGCGCAGCGGATAGGTTAGTCATATGAGCGACACGCCAATCAAGCTGCTCGTGATGGACCTAGACGGAACACTGCTCCCTCATGGCGGCGTGATCTCCGAGCGCACCATCGCCGCAATCCGTGCCGCGCGTGAACTCGGCGTGGTCACCACCATCTCCTCCGGCCGCAACATTCCAAGCTTCATTGAGTACGCGCGCACCGCGGGCGTCAACGGGCCCCTCATTGGAATGCAAGGAGCGATTGCGCGAGAACTGCCAACGCCGGGCGAAGTTGGGAGTGGCGCACTGCTGCGACACGTTCCATTCGCCTCAACGCTCGCCGCACGTGCGGTTGAGTGGTGCCGACAGAATGATCTCTGGGGGCACGCGGTCATTCAAGACGACTACGCCTTTGATGCAACAGACCCGCACTACGAAACGTATAAAGGGTGGCTTGCTGGCAACCCTGCTGAGCGCCTCCACTCCATTCAAGATCTTGCGCACCATCTCAGGCACGAGCCGCAGGAGATCTCAAAGATTGTTGCGCATGCTCCAGCCGGCCATCCGGAGACGGTGCTGGCGCAAGCACGCGAAAGGTTTGGTGGCGATCTTGATGTCACCATCAGCCACCCCGAATACCTGGAGTTCACCGCACCTGGCGTCAATAAAGGGACGGCGCTTGAGTGGCTCGCGGCGCGCCTCAACATCCCGCTGGCCGCAACCATGGCAATTGGTGACCAGCACAACGACCTTGAGATGCTGCTCGCCGCTGGCCATGGCGTGGCAATGTATGGCGCCCCTGAGGCGGTCCAGCGTGCTGCACGGTACCTCGCCCCACCGAGCGAAGAGGACGGCGCAGCGCGCATGGTCGAGCGCCTCATTCTCGGTTTGGACGGAGAATAGGGGCATGAGTACTCGGCGCACACCAGACGAGATCCAGGCGCAGCGCGATCCGCGTGCGGATCAGCCCCTGCGGGACGTTGACCCTGCGCTGAACGCAATCCTTGAACGCGAAGCGGTGCGCCAGCGCGATCACATTGAACTGATCGCGTCAGAGAATTACGCCTACGCCGCAGTGCGTGAAGCGCAGGGAACGATTCTCACTAATAAATATGCAGAGGGGTATCCAGGAAAGCGTTACTACGCTGGGTGTGAACACATCGACTTCGTTGAGGAGCTCGCCCGCACCCGCGCGCTGCAACTCTACCCCGGTAGCGAGCACGTCAATGTGCAACCGCACTCGGGTGCATCGGCAAACATCGCAGCGTTCGACACCTTGATGAAGCCTGGCGATCCGTTTGTTGCCATGAGCCTCTCGCAGGGTGGCCACCTTTCGCACGGCGCCTCCGTCAACGTCTCTGGGAAGTGGTTCACGCCGCACTTTTATGGTGTGCGCGCGGATGACGGCCTGATTGATTGGGAAGGGGTTGAACGCGCCGTTGCCAAGGCGAAGCCAAAGGTGCTGATCGCTGGCGCATCCGCCTATCCGCGCACGCTTGACTTCAAACGATTCGCAGAGATCGCCCATGCGGCAGGCGCAAAGCTGATGGTGGATATGGCGCATATCTCAGGCGTGATTGCGGCGGGCCTCCACCCATCACCATTCCCACACGCAGACATTGTCACGAGCACCACACATAAGACACTGCGTGGTCCGCGCGGTGGGATCGCCTTTGGTCGCGGCGCAGACGGCGCCGCCATTGATAAGAGCGTCTTCCCAGGGAGCCAAGGCGGACCACTGATGCACGTGATCGGCGCAAAGGCGGTTGCCTTCTCACTTGCGCTTGAACCCGAGTTCCGTAGCTACATGAAGCGCACACTTGAGAATGCACAGGTGCTCGCCGCCGCACTGAAGTCAAGCGGATTCGGTGTGGTGACTGGCGGAACAGATAACCACCTCATCCTCTGCGACGTCACACCACTCGGTGTGACCGGGAAAGAGGCGACCGCCGCGCTGGAGACGGCGGGGATCACCATTAATAAGAACAGTATTCCCGGCGAGACGCGTTCACCAATGGTGACGAGTGGCGTTCGCTACGGCACACCAGCAGCCACCACGCGCGGCATGGGTCCTGCGGAGATGGAACAGATCGCCGTCTGGTCAGCGGAAGCGATCGCGCGACGCGAAGATCCTGCAGCACTTGAGCGCATTGAGGCAGAGGTGATCAAGATGGCGAGCGCCTTCCCAGTTCCAGGATCCGACGCATCAGCACTTGCGGCGGCGGGAGACAAGCAGCGGTGATCGTTCTCTTCGTCGTCGTCGCCGCGATACTGACGTCGCTCGGCACGCAGTTCATGCGCAAGGTTGCGCTTCGCTTCAACATTGCCGATCACCCGAATGAGCGACGCATCAACATGCAGCCTGTTCCACGCGCCGGTGGTCTCTCCGTTGCAGTCGTCTTCACACTTGTTGGAGGCGCGCTCATCCTTCTCGCGCCACAACTCCAGATCAGCCCAGGGAGTGGTGCGGCGCGACTCACCGATCAAGGCGCTGCAGCGCTACTCGGTGGAACGCTGATCGCCGGCGTCATTGGATTTATTGATGATCGCTATGATCTGCGCGCGCGATGGCAGATCCTTGGCCAGCTGCTGATCTCACTGATTCCTATCGCATTTGGCTTGCGCATCCTCTTCGTCTCAAATCCGTTTGGCGCAGGCGTCCTGCTCTTCCCTGACGCCGTTGCACTCGGCGTGACGATCTTCTGGACGCTTGGCATGCAGAACAGCATGAACTTTATTGATGGGCTGGACGGGCTCTCTGGCGGTATCTCGCTCCTCGCGGCGGTGACACTCGGCCTGATCGCGCTTCCCACTTCGCCACTGCTCGCCGCACTCTGCTTCACGCTCGCCGGCGCGCTGGTCGGCTTCCTGCGCCACAACTTCCATCCCGCCTCTATCTATATGGGGACGAGTGGCATTCTCGCCGTCGCCTACGCCCTCGCCGTCCTCGCCATCCTCGGCACCGCAAAGGTTGCCGCCGCGCTGCTCATCCTCGGCGTCCCCATCATTGATGCCTTCTTCGTCATCCTTGGACGTCTCCTCGCCGGCCGCTCCCCCTACACGCCAGACAAGAGCCACATCCATCGCCGCCTCCTAGATAACGGCTTCTCACACCGTTCGGCCGTCCTTGTCTTGTACGGCATCACCGCCCTCCTCTCGATCGGCGCCCTCCTTCTGACGGAGAGCGCCACCCTCTACGCCTTCGCCGGCCTCCTCGTGGTGCTCGGCGGGGTTGCCGTCTACCTCTCCCGCAGGGCAGAGGGGCTCTAGGAGTAGCTGTGGCAGACCAACGCGAACCTGAGGCCCCTCGGCTAGAATCCGATCGACCTCAACGGTCCCCAACAGGCGCTGTGAACTTCGGCAGCAAGGGTGCGTTCATCGCCCTCTTCTCGCAGATCGGGATCACGCTCCTTGTGGCGAACCTTGGGGGGGCACTGCTCGGCCGATGGGTAGATGGGGCGCTGAATAGCAACCCGATCTTCCTTATCGTCGGCTTCATCGGCGGGTTCGCCGTTGGGGCGGTGGGCGCGGCGCAACTGATCAAGCGGGCACTCAAGCAGTTTGAGTTGTCTGACACAGCTGACAGAGAGGCGCGACTCGCGCAGAGACGCGCAGAGTCAGAACGAAAGGAGTAGAGATGACAGCCACCGCCAGCCGCACAGCGTCACCAAAGCGCATGTTGCTTATCGGCGCATTCGCCGTCCTACTCGTTGACATCTTCGCAGGCATCATCAGCGGTGGTGCGGGCCTGGTCGGGTTCCCCGGCGGAGTGATTCGCCAAGCGCTCGAGCCGATCGTGCCGCACGCCGTGATCAACCTCGGGCCAGAGGAGCACCATGCGGCAACGCTTATTGACTTCTACCCGTCTATCACCGGCTCCATCATCATGAGTTGGATTGTGATGGCGGTCGTGATCATCTTCTTTACGTTTATCGCGCGATCACTGAAAGAGATTCCAGGAAAGTTGCAGAACGCGGTCGAGTTCGCTATTGAAGGACTTGCGGGATTTGCCGTTGGCATCGGTGGCCCAGGCGCTGAGCGCTTCGTCACCTTCTTCCTCGCCTGCTTCCTCTTTATCGTGGCGTCCAACTGGTCAGGACTCATCCCTGGTGTTGGGCGGCTACATGAGTTCCGCGCGCCAACGAGTGACGTTAATGT
>CALMIH010000085.1 GCA_937864085.1 uncultured Chloroflexota bacterium | reverse complement strand
AGTGCCTCAAGCGTTAGAGGGTCGGCAAGGTCGAGGTATTCCAGCGTGAGCTCTGGGTGCTGACTGAGTAGGTGCAGCGCCGCTGCCCGAACCTGCGCCACAGTGGATGCGCCACGTGCGAGCGCGTCACGCGCAGCGTTGAGTGCGCGCGGGATCGCGGCGGCCGCCGTTCGGCCGGGGGGGGAGAGGCGCGCATTGCGTGAGCTGAGCGCAAGGCCATCTGTGTCACGGACCGTTGGGACGCGACGGATGCTGATGCGTGGCTCTGATGTGCGCCGCGCGGTGATCCACTCCACAACACGCAGCTGCTGGGCATCCTTCTCGCCAAAGTAGGCTCGATCCGGCTGCACCAGGTCAAAGAGTCGCGAGACTACCGTTGCAACGCCGGCAAAGTGGCCAGGTCGCGCTGCACCTTCAAGACGGAGCGCGAGCGGCCCTGGGTCAACGGTCTGTACCACTTCATGTGGCGGATAGATCTCCGCGTCACTCGGATGAAAGAGAAGGTCGGCGCCGCTCACTTCAGCGAGGGCAGCGTCCGCATCGAGCGTGCGCGGATAGGCGGCAAGGTCGGCCGCGGCGGTGAACTGTTTCGGGTTCACGTAGATGGAGACGATCACCGTTGCGCACTCGGCGCGTGCGGCGCGGATCAGCGCGGCGTGACCGGCGTGGAGCGCCCCCATCGTGGGGACGAAGCCGATCGGTCGTGGCGCCGCGTTGAGTGCTGCGGCGAGTTCGGTGCGGCTCTGGATGCGCTGCATCACTACATTGAGGCGAGTGCGGCGCGAAGCTCCTCACTCGCGGTGAGGCTCTGCGCAGTGCTAGGAAAGGTTCCCGCCGCAACATCGGCGCGCCACTTCGTGAGTCCAGCCAGCGCCTGATCGCGCAGTGTGGCGTAGCCGCCCGCATGGCGTGGCGCCGGCCCCGAGAGGAGCCCGAGGAGATCGGGTGCAACCTGCACCTGGCCAGAGCAGTGCGGACCGGCACCGATCCCGATCGTTGGGATCGTGAGTCGCGCGGTGATCAGCGCAGCGAGTTCTGCTGGGACGAGTTCGATCACGATCGCAGCGGCGCCAGCCGCTTGCAGTGCAAGCGCGTCGGCGAGGAGTCCCGCCGCCGCCGCCGGCTCCTTCCCCTGGGCGCGTGCACGATCTTGCTGCAGCGCCGACTGCGGCGTGAAGCCGATATGTCCGATGACGGGGACGCCGCTCTCAACGAGTGCTCGGACGATCGGCGCCATCTCAGCACCCCCCTCCAGCTTCACGGCGCCCGCACCAGCGTCGCGCAAGAAGGCACTCGCGTTGGTTGCCGCGGTGGCGACATCTACGTATGAGAGGAAGGGCATATCTGCAATCACCAGTGCGCTGCTGCTGGAGCGCACGACCGCAGCGACGTGATGGAGCATCTCGCTCATCCCAATGCGCACCGTGCTCTCATGGCCGAGTGCAACCTGTGCGAGTGAGTCGCCAACGAGGATTGCGGGAATCTCGGCTGCCTCGGCGAGCTCTGCGGTGGCGCGATCGTAGGCGGTGAGCAGCGCGAAACGCTCGCCCGCGTCACGAAGAGATTGCAGCGTTGCAACGCTGTTGCGCCGCACCCCACCCTGCGTGCTCATGCGTGCGTTGTGCCGCTAAGGATTCGCACCGCCTGATCAAGGATCCCGTCAGCAACAACACGCTTCGGCGCTGGTCCAATGCGCTGCGTGCTCCCGTCAACGTGCAGGATCTCTACCGCGTTCTCCGCGCTCTCAAAACCGATCCCTGGCGCACTCACATCATTCGCAATGATGAGATCAAGGTCCTTGGCGGCGAGCTTCTCTGCGGCGCGCTTCGTTGCGCCGCTCTCTGCGGAGAAGCCGATGAGCTTAGTGACACGCTTCGCGCGTGGCCCAAGTGCCGCCGCGATCCCAGCAAGGAGATCGGGGGTTGGCTCAAGGTGGAGGGTGAGTACACCATCACGACGCAGCTTCTCTCTGCTCGGACCCCCCGCCATGCGGAAGTCGGAGACCGCCGCGGCGGCGATGAAGAGATCTGCGGGGGTTGCGCTGGCGCCGGCGGGTGGCGGCAAGAGTGCGCTGCGGAGTGCTGCGTCAAGGTCGGCAACGGTGGCGACGCGCACGACCTCCACCCCTTCAGGGAGTGGGATGGCGACGCGTGCAGCGATCAGCACGACGTCAGCGCCGCGATCGCGCGCCGCTTCGGCGAGGGCGACACCCTGTCGTCCAGAGGAGCGGTTCGCCAGGATGCGCACCGCATCGATCGGCTCTTCGGTGCCGCCAGCTGTGATCACGACACGACGACCAGAGAGGTCGCCTGCCGGGACGAGTGGCGGCCGTCGCGCCTCGCTCGGTTCGCGGATCGGCGCGCTGCCGATTGCGCGGACGAGTGCATCAACGAGTGTTTCAGGTTCAGGGAGTCGACCGACACCGCTACTTCCAGATGCGAGCGCGCCGCTCTCTGGCGGCACGATCGTGTAGCCGAAGTCGTTGGTGAGGCGCGCGGCATTCGTGGCCGTTGCCGGATGTGCCCACATCTCGCCGTCCATTGCGGGGGCAACAACAACGGGTGCGGTGGTGGCGAGGCAGGCGGCGGTCACCGCGTCGCCCGCGAGCCCACCAGCCATGGCGCCGAGCCACTGTGCCGTTGCTGGCGCAACGAGGATCGCGTCGGCGCTATCGGCGGCAACGATGTGGCCGATGCGACCGTCTGGGAGCAGGTCAAGGAGATCTGCATCAACGGCGTGGCCGGTCAGTGTGCGCAGGGTGAGCGGTGAGACGAATTTCGTTGCGGCGGGAGTGAGGAGCGCCTGCACATCGGCACCAGCGGCGCGCAGCGCACGCACGATCTCGGGCGCCTTGAACGCGGCGATTGATCCAGTAATGCCGAGGACGATCAGTCGTCCGCTCAGCGGACCGCTCGAGTGAGTTGACCCGCCGCTCATGTGCGGACGCTCCGTGGCAGTGCGAGGAGTGCGCGCACCACGAGATCTGGATCACGAAGATCGGCGCGGATGCCCGCGCTCCAGCCCGCCGTTGCAGCGCCACCGGTGAGGCTGATTGCAGGTGCTGGTGAACCTGGATCACGTCGCTCCATCTCTATAACGCTCTCGTTGATCAGAGCAGCAAGACCACCGCGTGTGCTGCGCAAGATTCCAGCGGCGAGTGCGCTCTCCGTTGACGCACCAATCGGCCCTGGAATCTCTGGGCTCTCGTCGTAGAGGGTGACCTCGGGGAGTGCGGCGGTTCCGCTCGCGAGTGCGCGCGCGGCGAGGAGTGGTGAGGCGGCGATGGCACCGCCGAGCAGCTCGCCGGTGCGACTGACGCAGGTCAACGTGAGCGCCGTGCCGAGCGTCACCGCAATCGCGCCACGACGGTGTGGCGCTCCCTGCTGCGCATAGGTGAACCAGGCGGCAAGGGCACGATCAACACCGATCCGATCAGGCTCCTCAAGGCGTGAGACGAGCGGGAGGTCTCGGCTCTGCAGTAACTCAACGGCAACGCCGCGTGTCGCTGCAACTTCGCGAAGCGCCGCGGCGCCTTCGGGGACGACGCTCCCCACGACGAGTTCGGTGGCGGCACCCCCTTCGCTC
>CALMIH010000084.1 GCA_937864085.1 uncultured Chloroflexota bacterium | reverse complement strand
CTCAGCACGATTCGCTGAATCCCAGCGGCGCTGAGCTGCTGGAGGAGATCGTCAATGGTGGGGCGGGAGGCGCGCTTCCAGGGGAAGTCGGCGAGGCGATCTGGGCGTGGATCGAGGCCAACGGCGAGCCAGTCACCCGCGGCGACGGCGCAGGCGGCGAGGAGCTCTGGCTCGTCCAGGAGGGCCGCTCCAACAACGACGCGTGTTGCACCTGTGGCGAACGCGATCTTGATTGCCTCGGGCGACTCCATGCCGCCCGCAACCTGAAGTGGTGTTGCAACGAGTCCCGCCACCGCACCGATCGCCTCAAGGTTCTGCGGCGCGCCCGCCCGCGCGCCGTCAAAATCAACGAGGTGAATCAGCGTTGCGCCGCGATCAACGCGCGCCGGCTGATCCGTTGGCACACCAACACCGGTCGCAGCTCCTGGCCAGAAAACAATGCGCGATCGTCCGCCGTCAAGATCAATGGAGGGAACGATGCGCATACGTCAGCGCCCCTGCGCTATGCGGAGGCGGCGAGCGCTTCGGAAGACGCCTTAATGACCTTCTGGATATCCGCCGCATCAATGCCGTAATGCGTCACAGCGCGAATCTGACCGTGCGTGTAGGCAACCATCAGCACGCCACGCTTCTCAAGTTCATCAAGAAACTTCTGGCGCCGCTTCAGGCCGCCCTCAATCTTGAAGATGACAAAGTTCGTGACGACGCGGTTCGGATCAAGGCGGTCACCCTCTGGCTGCGCATTGTGTCCTGGCGAGATCACGCCCTTCATGGAGGTGAGCGCTTCGGCAAGGACGCGCGCATTGACATGATCTTCGGCAAGTCGCTTGACGGTCCCCTCTGGGCCATCTGAAAGTGCAACAAGTCCCGCCGCGGCGAGGATACCAACCTGGCGCATGCCACCACCAAGTAGCTTGCGCGCGCGGCGCGCCTTTGCGATGAACTCTTTCTTCCCAACTACGACACTGCCAATTGGAGCAGCGAGCCCCTTGCTCAAGCAGAAGGTTGCACTCTCCGCATCTTTGACCAGATCGCGGACGTTCACGTTGAGTGCCACAACGGCATTGAAGAGGCGTGCCCCATCAACATGGATCGGGACCCCGGCGGGCTTCAGCGCTGCGCGGAGTTCTTTCATGTACGCGGGGGTGATCGGCCGACTGAAGGTGTGCGCGTGGCAGTTCTCAACAACGACAAGGCTTGTGATCGCTGAGTGCGGGTCGGATGCGTCTTGGATCGCGTCCACCACGGCGTCAATTGGCATTTCGCCGTTCGGCAG
>CALMIH010000083.1 GCA_937864085.1 uncultured Chloroflexota bacterium | reverse complement strand
TCGCCCAGCGGCGTGCACCCTCCGCCGCTGCGCGCAGTGGCACGCCGTACGTTGGGATCGCGCAGCCATCCATCCCCCACGGAGCAGCGTTCATATCAACGCCAAGAAGTTCACCAACAACGGCGCGAATCCGCAGCTGCACCGGATGGTCGTAACTGTCATAGCCGCGCCCTTCAACTCCAATTGATTGCGCAAGCAGCAGCAGTGAGAGGTGCTGTCCTGAGCACATGTGCTGCAACAGTTCGCCACTCGTGCCGCTCCGCAACGGCGATGGTCGGCCATGCACAAGGAGTGATGGGTCAAGGCCATACGTGTCAACCATCCCCTGCGCCACCGCAACGTGCTCATCTGCGCCAGCGTGACTCGCGGAAGAGAGGGCGAGCGCTTCGCTGCTCATGCTGCCGCCCGCCGCCTCAACGGCGAGGAGGACGGCGACCGCCGTAAAGGGCTTGACTGAACTGCGGAGCGAGATCAGCCGGTCGGGCGAGCCGAGCGAGGCGCGGAGTGCGCCACCCTCACCAACGATCGCGAGATCGCCACGGTGCTGCGTCTCCACAATGCCGCCGCGTACGAGGCGGACCAGCGCTGGCGCATCGGGGGCAGCATCGACCGGGATGCCGAGCGAAGGGTTCGCCACTAGGCGAGTCCGAGCGTGGCGTCAACCTCCGAGAGTCCGCGATCGATCACGTCGAATGCGAAATCCAACTCTTCGTCGCTGATGTTGAGCGGCGGATTGGTGAAGAAGCCGTTCCAGCGCACGATCGTGTAGAGACCATTGGCGCGGAAGAACTTCCCGAGCGCCACCATCTCTGGCGCGGTCTCATTGAACCCTGCGATCGGCGTGCCGCTCTTCGGATCGCGAACGAGCTCCATGATCCCGAAGAGGCCGATGTTGCGAATTGGGCCAACGCAGGGGTGCTTCGCCTTCATCCGCTCATGGTGTGCGCGGAGCGTCTTCCCACTCTTCGCCGCGCGCTCAATCAGGCCGTCCTCTTCATAGACGGCGATCGTCGCCAGCGCCGTGGCGCAGGCGAGCGGATGACTGTTGTAGGTGAGCCCTGCGCCAAAAACCTTCTCGGCGAAGTGATCCGCAATGTGGCGGCGCATACCGAGCGCGCCGAGCTGCACGTAGGCGCTCGTCAGGCCCTTTGCCATGGTGATCATGTCCGGGACAACACCCCAGTGATCTACGGCGAACCACTTCCCCGTGCGGCCGAATCCGCCCATCACTTCGTCCGCAATCAGCAGGATCCCGTAGCGATCGCAGATCTCGCGCATTCCCTGCATGTAGCCGTCTGGCGGGATCAGGATGCCGTTCGTTCCAACGACCGTCTCAATGATGATCGCCGCAACGGTGTGTGGCCCTTCAAACTTCAAGATCTTCTCCGTCTCGGCGAGCACCTCGGCGGCAGGACGCGGCGCGTCCGCGCCGAACTCGTGGAAGTCAGGGATGCGGAAGACACCTGGCATGCCCGGCTCAGTGAACCAGCGGCGCGGATCACCCGTCGCCGTAAGCGCCCCCGACGTGCCGCCGTGATACGAGCGGTAGCGCGCGGCGATCTTGTGACGCCCGGTGAAGAGTCGCGCAATGCGGAAGGCGTTCTCCACCGCCTCGGCGCCGCCATTGGTGAAGAAGAATGCGTCAATGTCGCCAGGGCAGATCTCGGCGAGCTTTTGGCCGAGCCGCGCGCGCGGCTCGGTTGCCATAAAGGGATTCGCATAGGCGAGCTTCGCCGCCTGATCAGTGATCGCCTTCAGCACGCGCTCATCGCCGTGACCAATGTTGGTGCACATCAACTGGCTGTTGAAGTCAAGGAACTTATCGCCCTCCGGTGTCCAGAACCACGAACCCTTGGCGTGTTCGATTGGAATAGGGTTCGCCGCGGCCTGTGGTGACCACTCCGTCATGGTGTGCCGCTTAGAGAGGGCGACAATCTCAGCTCCGCTCATCCCGGTGCGAACGTTCACTGCCGCCATGGGACCCCCTCCGCTGCTCGGTCAAGTGACCGCTTACCCAGAGAATAGCCGCCGCCGTCGCACAGCGTGCGACACTTCCGCGCCCTGCGGCACAATCTCCAGCCCTGCGGCAGAATGCCACTATGCCCATGAACATCGAGCACCTAGCCGCGCAGAAGGCGCCCGAAACCCTGAAGAACTTCATCGCTGGGCGCTGGGTCGCGTCATCTTCCAGCGAGACGCTCGTCGTCCCAAACCCAGCCACGGAGCAGATCCTGGCGCACGTCCCCCTCTCCAACGCCGCCGACGTTGCCGCCGCCGTAGCCGGCGCACGCGCCGCCGCCTTTGAGTGGGGCGAGATGCCACCACCTGAGCGCGCCACCTATCTCTTCAAGTTGCGCGAGGCGCTCCTCGATAATCGCGAGGCGCTCACCAAGCTCGTCACCACCGAGAACGGGAAGGTCTTCTCCGATGCGGCGGGCGAAGTGCGCCGCGGCATTGAGGTGGTCGACTTCGCCTGCGGCGCGCCAACGCTGCTGATGGGCCAGAACCTTGACCAGGTCTCGCGCGGCATTGATTCGGAGATGGTGCGCTTCCCCGTTGGCGTGGTCGCCGGCATCACACCGTTCAACTTCCCCTTCATGGTGCCGATGTGGATGCTCCCACTCGCGATCGCCTGCGGGAACAGCTTCATCCTGAAGCCATCAGAGCGCACGCCGCTCTCATCGCAGCGCATCGTGGAGATCTGCGAAGAGGCGGGGATTCCAACCGGTGTCGTCAGCCTGGTGCACGGTGCCGTAGAGACGGTGACCGGACTGATCAGCCACCCTGGAGTTGATGCGATCAGCTTCGTCGGCTCCGAGCGAGTTGCGCGGATCGTCTACGAGACCGCCGCCAAGAACGGGAAGCGCGTGCAGGCGCTTGGTGGTGCAAAGAATCACATCGTCGCCATGCCAGACGCGGTATTGGAGCAGAGCGTCCCGAATATCGCTGAGTCTGCATTCGGCAATGCGGGGCAGCGCTGCCTCGCCGGATCCGTCCTCACCGTTGTTGGCGAGGCACGCGAACTACTGCTACCAAAACTGGTGGAGTACGCCGGTACGCTAAAGATGGGCTTCGGCCTTGACGAAGGGGTCTCGCTCGGCCCAGTGATTCGCGGCGAGGCGCGTGAACGCATTCATCGCCTCGTTGATGAAGGGGTCGCCGCTGGTGCCAAGATGATTCGCGACGGACGTGGCACGGGCCCAGCAAAGGGCTTCTTCGTTGGCCCAACAATGCTCAGCATCGAAGAGAACTCCCCGCTCGCGCGCGAGGAGGTCTTCGGGCCCGTCCTCTCCGTCCTCTATGCAAAGGATCTGGACGAGGCGCTGCGCCTGATGGCAGAGACAAATGAGTACGGCAACGCCGCCTCCATCTACACCGCCTCAGGGAAGGCGGCGCGTGAGTTCAAGCGTCGCGCGACATCTGGGATGCTCGGCGTCAACGTAGGTGTAGCGGCGCCAATGGCCTTCTTCCCCTTCAGCGGCCGTAGGAAGAGCTTCTTCGGCGACCTGCACGCAACAGGACGCGACGGGGTGGAGTTCTACACCACGAAGAAGGTGGTCACCACTCGCTGGTTCTAGTTCCCGCTGGCGTTAGTTCCCGTGGCAACTAGAGAAGCGCGACGAGCTCCTGTACCGCATCGGCCGACTTCTTAAATGCGGCGCTCTCCTCAGGGGTCAGCGTGATCTCGATGATCCTCTCAATGCCGCTTGCACCGATCACCACCGGCACACCAACGTAGAGCCCCTGCACACCGTACTCGCCTTCAAGATATGCGGCGCATGGGATCAGGCGGCGTCGATCGAGCAGGATGCTCTCCACCACCTCAAAGGTTGCCGCGGCTGGCGCGTAGAAGGCGCTTCCGGTCTTCAACAGTTCCACAATCTCTGCGCCTCCGCTACGGGTGCGCTTGACGATCGCCTCAATGCGTTCGGCGCTCAGCATCTCTGGTAGCGGAATACCACCAACGGCTGAGTAGCGCGGGAGCGGCACCATCGTGTCGCCGTGTCCGCCAAGGACGAAGGCGCGAACGTCTTCCACGCTGACCCCCGTCTCAGTTGCGATGAAGTGACGGAAGCGCGCCGAGTCGAGCGTGCCAGCCATGCCGATGACGCGCTTCTTTGGAAAGCCCGAAGCCTTCAGCGCAACGTGGCACATTGCATCAAGCGGATTCGTCACGATCACCAAGATCGCGTCCGGTGAGCGCTTCGCCGCCTCGCTGACAACGCTGCGGACGATCCCCGCGTTGGTGTTGATCAGATCGTCTCGGCTCATCCCTGGCTTGCGGGCAATACCGCTCGTCACCACGATAATGTCGGAGCCCTTGGTGTCGTCGTAGTTATTCGTTCCAATGATGCGGGCGTCATGCCCCATCACTGGCGCCGCTTCGGCGAGGTCGAGCCCCTTCCCCTGCGGAAGCCCCTCAACAATGTCAACGAGGATCACATCGGCGAGACCGGACTCGGCGATGCGCTGTGCGGTGGTGGCGCCAACATTCCCTGCGCCGATGACGGTGACCTTGCGTCGCTGAATCCCTGCCATATCCCCTCCCCTCTGCTCTGCCGCTCGCTAGATCCTACGCCGCTTCGGCTTCGCCGTCGTGCGCGCTTTCCTGCGTGCTGGCCTGCGTGCTGTGGCAGGCGCCGCCGATCGGACGCGCGCTGCGGCGATCAGCAGCGTGACCAGCAGGATGCCACCCATCACGAGGTAGGCCGTAGGGACGCCGCCGACCTTCCAGTTCTCCAGGCGCAGTCCCTCAAAGAGGAGGCGCGTCACCGCATACCAAGCAATAGCCGAGAGACCGATTAGCCCAGGTGTCACGCGCTTCTTGAGCCGCTCGCCAAGCGCTGGTAGCACCAAGGCGCCAGCAAAACCAGAGAGTGACTCGTAGAGGAAGAGTGGATGGAATCGGGCGCCTTCACCGATCGCGCTGCAGCTGGTTGCAACGGTGCGATGCGCGCAATCAATAGCGAGCCCCCACGGCAGATCGGTGGGGAGACCGTAGAGCTCCTGGTTGAACCAGTTCCCCCATCGTGCGATCGCCTGCATCACCAGGATGGCAGGTCCAGCAACGTCAACCCAACCCCACGGTGACTGGCGCCAGCGGCGCAGCAAGACAGCCAGCGCGATCGTGCCGGTGATGAGGCCGCCCGGCGCGCCGAGGCCTTCGTATGGCGGAATGAGCGCTCCGATCGGATTCGCTGAATAGCGATCCCATGCGTCAACGACGTGATAGAGGCGACCACCAACGAGCGCGGCGATTGAGATGATGATCAGGCCATTCGCAATCAGATCAGCGTTCAGCTTGCGACGCTTCGCCTCGCGCACCATGAACTGGTACGCAATGAGAAGTCCTACGGCGTAGAGCAGCCCATACCAACGGATGGCGAGCGGGCCAATAGAGAAGAGGATGGAGTCTGGCGGTAGTGGCAGCATCTAGACGTTGACGCCGATCAGGCTTCCAACGAGATACGTGATCGCCGCCGCTGCGGCGCCAATCCCCAACTGTCGGGCACCTGAATAGAGCGCGGAGCGCCCAGTAAGGAGGCTCACCGCCGCGCCAACACCGAAGAGGGCGAGGCTGGTGAGCACGATACTCACCAGTAGCGCTGTGCCACTGCTGAGTAGGATGAATGGAAGGAGTGGGATAAAGGCGCCAACGGCGAACGAAAAGAACGAGCCGATTGACGCACCCCACGGCGAGCCGAGCTCCTCCGGATCGAGTCCCAGCTCTTCGCGCACTTTCGTCTCCAACGCAACCTTCGGATCGGACATCAGCTGCTTCGCGATCGACGCAGCCTCAGCCTCCCCGAATCCACGTCCGCGATAGATCGCCGCGATCTCCTTCTCCTCTTCTTCAGGCATCGCCTCAAGTTCGGCGCGCTCCAACTCAATCTGTCGTTCCAGCAGTTCGGTCTGACTGCGCATGGAGACGTACTCCCCCGCCGCCATGCTAAAGGCACCGGCAAGGAGTCCCGCAACGCCAGCAAGCACCACAAACGATCCTTGGCCGGTACTGGTTGCGCCGGCAATGCCGAAGACGAGCGCCGCGTTACTTACCAAGCCATCTGAGACACCGAAGATGGAGGCGCGCAGCGTCCCGCCGCCACCTGAGCGGTGCCACGGTTCGCGCGCCTGCGTCTCCGCCACGGCGGCGCGGTACGCACCAATCCCCTGCGTCTTATGTGCAACGTCAAGGTCGCGCCAGATCTCGGCATGCTTCGCCTCATCCTTGGCGATCTCATGCACTTCGGCGACATCGCTGTGCGCGCCGTAGACCTCCTCTTCAAAGCCCTCCAGCGCCTTCACCGCGTCACTGACAGCGCGCGTGCCGAAAAGCCGCGCAAGGATCGCAATCTGACGGACGCGCCAGCTCGGGCGCGCGGCGACCGGCGGATGTTCGCCGAGCGAGATGAGCTTCGCCTCCCAGATGGCGGCGTGGCGACGCTCGCTCGCCGCAATTGATTCGAATGCGGCCCTGCGCTGCGGATCCTTCTCGAGCGCGGCGAGCCTGTTGTAGAGGTAGATCGCATCGCGCTCTAAGGCGAGCCCAGCGAGGCTTGCGGCGCGATCCTTGATCTCCTGCATGGCCCCTCCCTCTCGCCTCTCAGCGCAGCGCGCCGATGCGTGAATCGTAGCGCGTCGCGCTAGACGACCTCGAGGACGATCCACCCCTCTGCATCCACGCTCACCTTATGGACGGTGAGCGGCTCTTCTGCTGGCGGGTCGAGCGGGAGGCCCGTGGTCAGGTCAAAGCGTGAAAGGTGAAGTGGGCAGGTAACCGTTGGCGTTGCTGCGCCAGCCGGAGCGATGAAG
>CALMIH010000082.1 GCA_937864085.1 uncultured Chloroflexota bacterium | reverse complement strand
CGCTGTCAAGCGCGACGATGCCGCTCGCTGATCGGCGGGCGAGGAGGTCGGCAATGGATCGCTGCGCGGCATACGTCACGGAGACGCCGCGCACCCGCAAGAGCGGCGCGCTTGCTGACGTATTCGCGCGTAGCTGTTCGCTCATCGCTTCCCAAGCTCCAAGGTTGGGTACGGCGCGTCAATCGGTGTCGGGGGCTTGCCGTCACCGAGCGAATAGCGGTGGCAGGCGAGGGTCACTCGATCGGCGTATTCAATGGTTGGTGGATCTTCCTCCCGGCAACGTGCGTCGGCGAGAGGGCAGCGCGGCGCGAAGTGGCAGCCAGGTGGTAGCGCGGAGAGGTCGGGTGGATGCCCCTCCAGCACCTTGATGGTGCGGCGCCCGGCGCGTGCGTCTGGTGCAGCGCCGAGTAGTGCTTGTGTATAGGGGTGGCGAGGGGCGGAGAAGATCTCTTTGACGCTGCCAGATTCCACAATGCGACCGGCGTACATGATTGCGACGCGATCGCACATGTCGGCGATAACGGCGAGGTCGTGCGTAATCAGGATGAGGCCGAGCCCGTACTCTTGGCGCATACGGTCGAGCAGCTCAAGGATCTGCGCCTGCACGATCACATCGAGCGCCGTCGTCGGCTCATCACCGATCAGCACGGCGGGGGAGCACGAGAGTGCGACTGCAAGCATGGCGCGCTGTCGCTGCCCGCCGGAGAGCTGGTGAGGGTAGGCGTTGAGTCGCTTCTCTGGAATGCCAACATCGTGAACCAGGAGTTTTGCCTTCTCCTGCGCCACTTCGTCTGGCTCGCCAAGCCTGAGCTCAATCGCCTCCGCTACCTGGTCGCGAACCTTGATCACTGGGTTGAGCGCAACGAGTGACCCTTGGAAAACCACGGCAATCTCGCGCCATCGTGTGCGACGGAGAGGGGCACCTTTCGCCGCGAGGTCGAGGCCGCGGTAGCGGATACTCCCCGCGTCAATGCGTCCGTTCGGGGCCAGGAGACCCATGATCGCCCCCACCGCAGTGGACTTGCCTGACCCCGATTCACCCACCACGCCAAGAATGCGTCCGCGTCCAATGTCCAGGTCGATGCCGCGCACGGCTTCGACATCATCGTAACGCTTGACCACCTTCCGCAATGCAACGTCAGCCATGAAACCTCAACCTTTCGACATCAACCCTTTGTCGCACCGGCGGTCAGGCCGGCAATGTAATAGTCCATCAGGAAGGCGTAGATAATCAGTGGCGGCGCCGCGCCGAGCAGCGCGCCGGTCATGATCTGACCCCAGTTGAAGACGTCGCCCTTGATCAGCGTCGTGGTGATGCCGACCGGCAGCACCAGCTGGTCCACGG
>CALMIH010000081.1 GCA_937864085.1 uncultured Chloroflexota bacterium | reverse complement strand
CGTCAGGCGCGACGCGCGTGCGGCGCGCCTGACGGAACGCCGCACACCGCGCGGGGCGGGAGGTCTACCGTGCCCGCTATAGAGGGAGGCGAACCACCCTCACGTAGGAGGCAACAGATGGTTGACCAGGCGGCACTCGCCAAGCGATTCCCAAAGAGCTTCACGTGGGGCTTTGGCACCTCGTCGTATCAGATTGAAGGGGCCACCAAAGAGGACGGACGCGGCGAGTCGATCTGGGATCGCTTCGCCACGATTCCTGGGAAGACGCACAACGGCGAAGACGGCGAGCCTGGCACCGATTCGTATCACCGCTGGCGCGAAGACATCGCCATCCTGAAGGAACTCGGCGCCACCGCGTACCGCTTCTCAATTGCTTGGCCGCGAATTCTTCCGAACGGAACTGGGGCGGTGAACCCGAAGGGACTCGCCTGGTATCAGCAGTTTGTTGATGGGCTTCTTGAGGCGGGCATTGAACCGTTCCCAACGCTCTATCACTGGGACCTGCCGCAGGCGCTGCAAGATCGCGGCGGCTGGCCGGCGCGCGACACGGCAAAGGCGTTCGCCGATTACGCAGGGATCGTCCTTGGCGCACTTGGCGATCGCGTTACGCGATGGTCAACGCTGAATGAGCCGCTCTGCTCCGCATGGCTCGGCCACCTGAGCGGCGATATGGCGCCAGGAATTCAAGATGTGCAGGCGGCCTTCTCTGCGTCGCATCATCTTCTGCTCGGACACGGCATGGCGGTGCGTGCGATGCGCGCCGCAGCGCCGAAGATTGAAGTGGGCATCGTCTTGAATGTTGGGCCCGGAATTCCAGCAACCGATTCGGATGCGGACCGCGAGGCGGTGCGCCGCCACGATATGACCGATAGCGGCTGGTTCCACGATCCGCTCTACTTCGGCACCTACCCACAAGAGGTGATTGACTTCTCTGGCGTGAAGATGCCTATTGAATCAGACGACATGAAGATCATCTCTGAGAAGCTGGACTGGCACGGTCTCAACTACTACTTCCCGGCGAAGATCGGCGACGACCCAACGGGTGACGGCGCACGCACCACCTGGGACCATATTGATGGCCCCAAGACCGACATGGGCTGGGGGATGAACGCTGGCGTGATGCGCGACTTCCTGATCAAGCTAAAAGACCACTGGAAGGCGCCGAAGATCTACATCACGGAGAACGGCTCAGCGTGGCCAGACACGATTGGAGCGGATGGTGGCGTCCACGACCCAGAGCGTGAGGCGTACCTGATGGATCACCTCACCGCCGCCGCCGAGGCGCTCGACGCAGGCGTTGACCTGCGCGGCTACTTCGGCTGGTCACTGCTGGACAACTACGAGTGGGCGTACGGCTACGACAAGCGCTTCGGCTACACGTACGTAGATTTCGCCACGCAGAAGCGCACCATCAAGGAGTCTGGTCGCGCCTACGCCAAGCTGATCCGAGCGTCGCGCGGGGGCTGACCCTCAACGCTCACGTAGCGGTCCGATTTACGAGTCGGTGTGCTCTGGCTGCCTTCGTACGGATGCGATCCCAGAGAAGAGGAGTGGGATCGGCCCAACGACAATCCCGATCGCGCTGGCGTACAGCGCCGCCTGCAGTCCGAACTGCTCGGCAATGATTGAGCCCACCACGGCGCCGAGCGGCATGCCGATCAGCATCACCCACTTCATGGAAGCGTTCATGCGCCCGAGCAGCGCCTTTGGCGTGACCAGTTGCCGATACGTGACCTGATTCGTATGGAAGAGTGCGGCACCGAAGAAGGCGACGACCTGGAAGAGCACCGACAAGAGTGCAAGGGCGACAACGCCCATTGAGACATCAAGCAGCGCAAATCCGAGCGGCATGGTGGGGAGAAGGAAGCCGCCGAGAATGATGGAGCGTCCGACTCCGATCCGCGCAGCAATCCTGCGTGCAGTGAGTGAGCCGATCAATAAACCGAGAACGCCAGCGCCAAGGATGAGGCCGAGCAGCTCTGCAGGGAGGAGCAGCTCGCGGCGACCGTAGGCAATCAGCACCGCGCCGTTCGCGATCGCACCAAAGAAGTTGAAGAGGAGTGCAGCGACGGCATTGCCGCGTAGATGTGGATGCGTCAACACCCAGTGCAAGCCCTGACGAATCTCGTCTCGCAACCGTGACGGAGCCGCGCCTTCACTCACGACCGGTGGAACTTCAATGTGCTTAATCTTTCGCAGCATCATCGCGCTGATCAGGTAGCTGAATGAGTCGAGAAAGATCGCTAGCGGACCGCCGAACCTCCCAATGATCACGCCAGCAATTGGCGGCCCTGCAACGCTCGCCCCTGAGTCAATCACCATGAGGCGGCTGTTCGCCTCCGCAAGTCGTGGACCACGCAGTAGTTCTGGAAGATACGACTGGTTCGCCACATCGTAGATGAGCGTCGCTGCGCCAATGATGAAGAGCACGACATAAAGCACGGGCATGGAGAGCGCGTTCAACATGAAGCTCAGCGGGACAATCAGCAGCGCAGCAGTACGCAGAAGATCCATTA
>CALMIH010000080.1 GCA_937864085.1 uncultured Chloroflexota bacterium | reverse complement strand
ACAGGTGAGCATCGCCAGTCACTCACCACTGATGGAAGAGGCGGCGGCGGGGATGCGCGAAGCACTCAACGCCGTCACCGTCCACGACCCGAAGATCACGATGCTCGCCAACGCAACCGCAACGCCGATCCGCACCGCCGCAGAACTGCGCCGTGAACTCTCCGACCACCTCACCACGGGCGTTGATTGGATCGCCGCAATCGGCGCAACCGCCGCCGCAGGAACGCAACGCTATGTGGAGATTGGCTACGGCCGCGTCTTGAGTGGCCTCGTCAAGCGCATCCCATCGGCGGTAGGCGCCGAGATGCTCTCCATTGATGAGCTCCCAGTCAGCGCAACAACAGCAACAGCGGCCGTAGCGAGCTAGGGGGCGAGATGCGCGAACCAGACCACACGCGGCGCGTCGTCATCACCGGTCTCGGCATCGTCTCACCGATCGGCAACGACATTGCCGCAGCGTGGTCGTCACTCACGGGAATGAAGAGCGGCCTTGACCGCATCACGCACTGGGATCCAACCGCATATGCACCGTACGTTGTTGCAGGTGAGGTGCGGAACTTTGATCCCGCCGCCTGGCTCGACGCAAAGTCGGTACGCCGCACCGGACCCGAGATCCACTGGGGGGTTGCCGCCGCAAAGCAGGCACTCACGCACTCGGGTCTGGAAATCACTGACGCAAACCGTGAAGAGATCGGCGTGGTCTTTGGTTCTGGTGCTGGCGGGCAGGGGCTTTTCATTGAGAACCAGATGGCCTGGAAGGAGAAGGGGCCGCGCAGCGTGGCGCCAACCTTTATTGCGCACGGCTTGGTGGACAGCACCTCGGGCATGATCGCCATTCAGACGGGTGCGATGGGACACAACATGGCGGTCGTCTCCGCCTGCGCCACAGGGACGCACGCACTGGGCGAGGCGGCCGAGGTGATCAAGCGCGGTGACGTCACCGCCGTCATCTCAGGCTCCACGGAGAACCCACTCATTGAGGTAGCGCATATTGGCTTCATGAACATGCGCGGCCTCGGCGCACCGCGCGACGGCGAAGGCCCCGCAAGTGCCTCGCGACCATTCGATACGGACCGCGCCGGATTCGTCTTGGGTGAAGGGGCGGGCGCATTCATTGTGGAAGACCTCGAGCACGCGAAGGCGCGCGGCGCAACGATCTATGCAGAGATGGTTGGCTACGGTTCGTCCGCCGACGCGCACGACATGATCCAACCGATTGAGGGGGGCGCCGGTGCGGCACGCTCCATCAAGTGGGCGCTGCAGCGCGGCAAGATTGACACCTCAGAGATCGACATGATCAACCCGCACGGCACGAGCACTCCAGTTGGCGACGCGCGCGAGGCGCTCGCCTTCCACAGCGCGCTCGGCGCTCGCGCGGCGCAGATCCCAATCTCCGCAACCAAGTCGCTCACTGGCCACCTGATGGGTGCGGCGGGCGCGGTGGAGGCGATCTTCACCACCCTCTCCCTCCACCACCAGACGATCCCAGGGACGCTCAACACACGGAACGTTGACCCTGAGTGCAACCTGACCGTGGCGCTCGAGACGCGCCAGGCACCGCTCCGCGCGGCGATCAGCAATAACATCGGACTCGGCGGCCACAATGGCGCCGTGGTGCTGCGACACTGGACCGGAAAGTAGGAGGCGAAATGACAGAGCAGAACGCACCACGGAGCGACGCACAGCGCGCCGTCATCACCGGCTACGGCGCGATCACGCCGATCGGCAATAGCGCCGCCAGCTACTGGTCGGCACTGATCGCCGGTACCTCAGGTGCTGGTCGCATCACGCACTTTGATCCGTCCGCTAACGAGGTGCAGATCGCCGCTGAGGTGAAGGACTTTGATCCAACAAGGACGATGGAGATGAAGATGGCGCGCCGCATGAGCCGCTTCGTCCAGTTCGCCGTTGCCGCCGCAACGGAGGCCATTGAAGATGCAGGACTCGCCAATATCCACGAGTGGGAGCCAGAGCGACGCGACCGCGTCGCCACCGTCATCAACACGGGCGGCGGCGGAATCGAGCAGGTCACGATGGGGAGCGACGCCTTCCGTGAGAAGGGCGGCCGCTTCGTTAGCGCCTTCGCCATCCCAGCGCTCAGCCCGAGCATGGGCGCCTGTTTGGTGAGCATGAAGTACGGCCTCACTGGACCCGCCATCACGCAGGCGGCCGCCTGCGCCACTGGCGTCCTCGCCTTCCAAGATGCGCTGCGTCTCATTCGCAGTGGCGAGGCGGACATCGTCATCGCTGGCGGCGTAGAGGCGCCACTCCTCCCAATGGCGTTCGCCGCACTCGGCAACATGGGGGCGCTCAGCAAGCGCAATAGCGAACCAACACTCGCCAGTCGCCCGTTCGACAAGAATCGCGACGGCTTCCTCTTCGGCGAAGGGGGCGCCGTCTTCGTGGTTGAGTCACTCGCACACGCAAAAGCGCGCAACGCCACCATCCGCGCCGAGCTCCTTGGCGCTGGTGCAACCGCCGACGCCTTCCACATCTCCGCACCAGAGCCAACTGGCCGCGGCGCCGCCGCATCCATGACAAAGGCGATCAAGGATGGCGGCGCGCAGGTCACCGACATCAGCTACATCGTTGCGCACGGTACCAGCACGCCGCTCAATGACCTCACTGAGACCAAGGCGATCAAGCGTGCGCTCGGCGATCACGCTTACAAGATCCCGATCAGCTCTCCGAAGAGCATGGTCGGCCACCTCCTCGGCGGCGCCGGTGCTGTTGCCGGCCTCGCCGCCATTAAGGCGATTGAAACAGGAACGATCCCACCAACGATCAACCTAGAGACGCCAGACCCCGACTGCGACCTTGACTATGTGCCGAACACCGCACGCACCGGCCAGCCAGTGGACCGCGTCCTCATCAACGGCTTCGGATTCGGCGGGCAGAACGCATCTGCGCTCTTTGGGAAGTTGCGCGGCTAGCTCCGAACGCGCAATCGTTGAGCTA
>CALMIH010000079.1 GCA_937864085.1 uncultured Chloroflexota bacterium | reverse complement strand
TGATCGCGTTTGGCTACTTTCATTATCAGGGGGTTCGCGCGCTCGGCGCCCGTGCCTACATCGGTAAGTTCTTCAACCTAAAGACTGGGCCGATCGGCCTCTTTGTTGGGACGATCGAGTTCTTCCTGGAATTTGTGAAGCCGGTGGCGCTCTCCATGCGTCTCTTCGGCAATATCTATGGCGGTGAGCTTGCACTTACGGTGATGACGACCATCACCATCGCTTTCATCCCTGTCGCTCTCTACGGCCTTGAACTCTTCGTTGGGCTGATGCAGGGGATTATCTTCAGCGTGCTCGTCCTGGTCTTCACCATGCTCGCCATGGAGGGGCACCACGAAGAGGGGCACGATGAACATCACGAACCTGCAGCGGCAGGGGGGAGCTCCACGGCGGGAGCAGAATCACAAGTTGCGGCACACTAGCCGTAGCTGAGCAGCAGCAGGCTGACCGAGCGGAATCGTTCGATCGGCAGCCGTAAGTAGGAGGTACCAGAGATGGAACAGCTTCAGGCGGGCATCGCAGCCCTTGGCGTGATCGGGCCAGCCCTCGGCGTAGGAATTGCTACCGCCGCAGCGGCGAGTGCAATCGGTCGTAACCCAGAAGCTGCCGGAGCAATCCGCGGCGTCTTCATCATCGGCGCAGCGTTCGCAGAAGGCCTCGGCGTTCTTGCGATCGTGCTCGGCATTCTCACGCTCGTACTGAAGTAGTCGGCGAGCCGAGTAGTGCAGGTCGACATGTTGGTTCACTGGGCGATTGGGGCTGTCATCCGTGCTGCCGAAGTGCCTGCCGAAGGCGCAACGGCCGAGGCGGGGATCAGCTTCAATCTCTTCTGGATCCTGGTCTCTGCTGCAAACTTCGGCTTCTTCATTATCGTCTTGCGCGCAGCGGCACTCGGTCCCATCACCAAGATGTTGGACGAGCGACGTGAGCGCATCGAGCGCGGACTTCGCGACGCGGCAGACGCTGCACTCGCAAAGAGCCGCGCTGAAGTAGCGGCAGACGCATCACTCGCAGAGGCGCGACGTGAATCTAATGAGATCCGCGCCAACGCTGATAAGGCGGCGGCGCAGATTCGCGATCAGCAGGTTGCAACGCTGAAGGCGGAGCTGGACAAGATGCGCCGCGACGCTGCGGCAGAGATTGAGGCGGCGCGCGTCAGCGCACTCGCGTCAATCAGGAGCGAAGTTGCAGACCTTGCGATCAGTGCGGCGACCAAGGTGGTCGGCGCCTCCATGGATGGCGACCGACAGCGCAAGCTCGTTGGCGAGTTCCTGGATGAACAGCACGGGAAGAAGAACTGAGCATGGATCGACCACTCGGTTCAGCACGACGCTACGCGGCGGCCCTCCTCTCCCTTGCGGGCGAAGGGGCTGCGGCGGAGACGATCGCGGCAGATCTTGATCGAGTGGCGGAGGTGGTTGCCACCCCGGGCGCACGCCTGATCCTGGACGACCCACGATCCCCCGTTGCGGCTCGCGTGAGCGCCCTTGCGGCGGCGGCTGGAGCGCCAGTGAACCCAGCGGTGCACACACTGATGATGATGCTTGCGGGGCGCAGGCATCTCGCAGCGCTTCCGGCGATCGCCGAAGCGATGCACGAGGCGCTGGACGTGCGCGGCGGAATTTCGAACGCACGCGTCAGCACGCCAATGGAAATCGGCGCAGAGGAGCGCAGCAAGATCGAGGCGCAGGCGAAAGAGATCGCTGGTGGCGCAGTGCGCGTCACATATGACATTGACCCAAGCCTTGTAGGGGGCGTCACGCTTCGCGTGGGCGACCTCCTCATTGATGGAAGCGTCAAGGGACGGCTCGCGCGCATGCGTGAGCGCATCCTTTCGGCAGCCGGCTGAACCGGCGCAGCGCGTAGAGCAGCGAGGAGCAGAAAACCATGGCAATCAAGTCAGACGAGATCATTAGCATCCTGAAGTCGCAGATCGCGGGCTTCGATGGCAGCGCCGAGTCGCGCACCGTCGGCACCGTAGTAGAGGTCGGCGACGGCATTGCGCAGGTCTACGGACTCTCCGGCGCACTCTCGTCTGAACTTCTGGAGTTCCCTGGCGGCGTTGCTGGTATGGCGCTCAACCTTGGCGAAGAGACGGTCGGCGCCGTGCTCCTTGGTGATGCGAAGAGCATTAAAGAGGGTGACACCGTCAAGACCACCGGCCGCGTTGTTGAGGTTCCAGTTGGACCGGAGCTGATCGGCCGCGTTGTTGATCCGCTCGGTCGTCCACTGGATGGCAAGGGCCCAATCAACGCAAAGAAGAGCCGCCCCGTTGAGCGCATTGCGCCGGGCGTGATCAGCCGCAAGTCAGTCACCACGCCGGTGCAGACTGGCATCAAGGCCGTTGACGCACTCATCCCAATCGGCCGCGGTCAGCGCGAGTTGATCATTGGCGACCGCCAGACTGGCAAGACTGCCGTTGCGATCGACACGATCATCAATCAGAAGGGGAAGGGGCTGATCTGCGTCTACGTTGCGATCGGCCAGAAGCTGTCCACCGTGCGCACCGTTGTCGCCATGTTGGAGAAGCAGGGAGCGATGGGCCACACCGTAGTCGTAGTCGCTGGCGCTGAAGACCCAGCACCGCTGCAGTACCTTGCACCATTCGCCGGCTGCGCAATCGCAGAAGAGATCATGGAAGTTGGAGTCACCATTGATGGCAAAGAGGTGCGCGACGCACTCTGCGTCTATGACGACCTCTCCAAGCACGCCGTGGCGTATCGCGAAATGGCGCTGCTCCTTCGCCGACCACCAGGACGCGAAGCGTACCCAGGCGACGTCTTCTATCTGCACAGCCGACTCCTTGAGCGCGCCGCGCGACTCTCGGATGATTTGGGTGGCGGTTCAATCACCGCGCTGCCAATCATTGAGACGCAGGCGGGTGACGTTTCGGCGTACATCCCAACCAACGTCATCTCCATCACCGACGGCCAGATCTTCCTTGAGACCGACCTCTTCAACGCAGGTCAGCGACCGGCGGTGAACGTTGGTATCTCCGTCTCGCGCGTCGGTTCCGCCGCGCAGACGAAGGCGATGAAGAAGGTCGCAGGTCCGTTGAAGCTTGACCTTGCGCAGTACCGCGAACTCGCGGCATTCGCGCAGTTCTCCGGTGACCTGGACAAGTCAACACGCGACCAGTTGACGCGCGGCGAGAAGCTCTCGGCCATCACGCGCCAGCCACAGTACGCGCCGGTCGCGGTAGAGAATCAGGTCGCCATCCTGTACGTTGCGTCAAAGGGGAAGTTGGATGACGTCCCTACGCCGCGCGTCAGTGAGTTTGAGAGCGGCTTCTACGCATTCTTGGAGCGCGAGCGACCGCAGGTCCTCCAGGAAATCGCCAAGGAGCAGGCGCTAACGGATACCGCAGCGAAGGGTCTTGATGACGCCGTTGACGCGTTCAGGAAGGGGTTCCTCGCCTAACGGCGGGGAGTAGGTCGGCATGGCAAGCCAGCGCGAGATTCGACGTCGCATCGGCGCGGTGAAGAACATCCGCCAGATCACGCGCGCCATGCAGTTCGTTGCCGCCTCAAAGTTGAAGCGTGCGCAGGAGTCAACGATCGCCGCTCGCCCATACGGTCACTCCATTGATGAGGTGATCGCCGACCTCGCCGCCGTCCTCGGCGAAGAGGGACACGCCCTTCTCAGCAAGCCGGCGGATGGTGGCGCTAAGTTGATCGTCCTCTTCACCACCGATCGCGGTCTTGCCGGCGCGCTCAACTCCAACCTGATCCGCTTCGCGATGAAGGAGCTCGAGAGTGCAGGGCCAGGCACCCGCGTCATCACCATCGGCAAGAAGGGGCGCGATGCGCTCGCCCGCGGTGGCTACGAGATCGCCGCCGCCTTCCCTGGCTACGGTGACAAGCCAACCTTTGCCGACGTCACGCCCCTCGTCCGACTCCTCGTGGACGACTTCCTTGGCGGCCGCGCCGCAAGCGTCACGCTCGTTCACCCAACGTTTGTCTCCACGCTGGTGCAGCGACCAGAGGGGATCCAGCTCCTCCCAATCCAGCCAACGGCAGACACGGCGGGGATCCCAGGGAATCAGTTCCTCTTTGAGCCAGACCCAGCCACGGTCCTTGAGGCACTCCTGCCACGCTACGTTGCCACCCGAATCTTCCAGGCGGTCCTTGAGACCACGGCGTGCGAGCAGTCGAGCCGCATGGTGGCAATGAAGAACGCAACGGAGAGCGCTGGCGACCTGATCAGCGAACTGACGCTGACATACAACAAGGTGCGACAGGCGAACATTACGCGAGAGATGATCGAAATTGCTTCGGGCGCAAGCGCGCACTGAAGCTGAGAGCGTAGGAGGAGTTATGGCAAACGCAGGGACAAAGAGCGCAGGAGCCGTGGGAACGGTTGTCCAGGTCACAGGGCCAGTCGTTGACATTGAATTCCCCGCGCGCGAACTACCCGCAATCTATAACGCGGTGCGCGTTGATCGTGCAGACGGATCGCTCGTTGTAGAGGTGCAGCAGCACCTTGGCAACAATCGCGTCCGCACCGTTGCCATGACCACCACTGACGGCCTTGCGCGCGGCGCGAAGGCAACCGATCTTGGCGCGCCAATCTCTGTCCCTGTTGGCGCGGGAACACTCGGTCGCGTCTTCAATGTGCTCGGCGATGCGATTGACCAGGCGGGTGACGTGAAGGCCGATACGCGACTTCCAATTCACCGCTCCGCACCACCATTTGACGACCTCACTACGGAGACCGAACTCTTTGAGACCGGCATTAAGGTGATTGACCTTGTCTGCCCATTCAAGAAGGGCGGAAAGATCGGTATCTTCGGCGGCGCCGGCGTTGGCAAGACGGTGGTGATCCAGGAGCTGATTCGCAACGTTGCGCAAGAGCACTCCGGCTACTCCGTGTTTGCGGGCGTCGGTGAGCGTTCGCGCGAAGGGAACGACCTGATTCACGAAATGCGCGACTCAGGAGTTATTGACAAGACCGTGATGGTGTTCGGGCAGATGAACGAGCCACCTGGAGCGCGTCTCCGCGTGGCACTCTCGGGCCTGACAATGGCGGAGTACTTCCGCGACGAAGAGGGTCGCGACGTGCTCCTCTTCATCGACAACATCTTCCGCTTCACGCAGGCGGGTTCCGAGGTCTCCGCGCTGCTCGGCCGCATGCCGAGCGCCGTGGGATACCAGCCGAACTTGGCAACGGAGATGGCGGCGCTCCAGGAGCGCATCACCTCCACCAAGAAGGGGTCGATTACGTCACTGCAGGCCGTCTACGTGCCAGCAGACGACTACACCGACCCGGCGCCGGCAACAACCTTCGGACACCTTGACTCCACAATTCGCCTCGAGCGAAACATTGCAGAGTTGGGAATCTATCCGGCGGTGGATCCGTTGACGTCAACATCACGCGTGCTCGATCCGAACGTGGTTGGCGCAAGCCACTACGAGACGGCGCGAGAGGTGCAGCGTGTGCTGCAGCGCTACCGTGACCTGCAAGACATCATCGCCATTCTCGGTATGGACGAGCTCTCGCCTGACGACAAGTCGCTCGTTTCACGCGCGCGACGTCTGCAGCGCTTCATGAGCCAGCCGTTCTTCGTCGCGGAGGTCTTCACCGGCCGCCCCGGCAAGTTCGTCAAGATTGCCGACACGGTGGCATCGTTCCGCGAGATCCTGGAGGGGAAGGCCGACGCGCTGCCAGAGCAGGCGTTCTTCCTCGCCGGCACGTTGGATGACGTGCGCGCAAACGCCGCCGCGATGGCCAAGTAGTCCATGTCGTTCACGTTGGAGATCGTCACGCCGGAGCGACTCACCTGGAGTGGTGAGGCAACGGCGCTCGTCCTTCCAACAGTGGACGGCGAGGTTGGGATCCTGCCGAAGCACGAGCCGTACGTCACAGTGCTCGGGCTCGGCGAGGGTCGCATCACCACCAAGGATGGCGGGGTGGAGCTCCTCGCCATCATCGGCGGCTTCGTGCAGGTTCGGCCGGACCGCGTGCTGGTGCTCGCAGAGTCGGCCGATCTTGCCGCGGACCTTGACCTCACTGCAATCGAGAAGGCGAAGGCTGAAGCCGAGCAGGCGCTCGCCCAGGTCGACCTCGCCGACCCAGGGGCCGTAGCAACGGCACGCGCCGCCATGGCACGCGCCCTCCTGCACCTGAACGTTGCGGAGCGCCGCCGCCGTCGCGGCTAGCTCCTCCCCCTCGCACCCAGCGCGCGTGCGTCGTACGCCGCTCAGTTGGACGCAGCGCCACCAACAGAGGAGAATCCACGGATGAGCAGCACCCCTTCGCCGAAGCCCTTCTCCTGGGAGTACCGCCCCACCGCGCTCGCTAAGGAGGCGTTCCACATCACAGGCGGTCGCCCACTGAGCGGAAGCGTGCGCGTCTCCGGCGCAAAGAATGCGGCGCTCAAGATGATGGCCGCCTCGGTGCTGACGGGTGAACGACTGCACCTAGAGAACGTGCCAGAGATTTTGGATATTGAGGTGCTGCGCGACACGCTGCGTGACCTTGGTGTCACCGTTGAGCGCGAAGCAGACGGCAGCATGGATCTCACCGCCGGCGATGTGGAGTGGCTCTTCGTTCCGCTCGAGGCGGCGGCGAAGATGCGCGCGAGCTTCATGCTGCTCGGCCCGCTCCTTGCGCGATTCGGCAGGGTCATCATCAGTAACCCTGGTGGTGATCGCATCGGACGACGTCCAGTGAACCTGCACGTTGATGCGATGCGCGCACTCGGCGCAGAGATTGATTACCGCGATGGCTATTACTTTGCAAAGAGCAGCGGTCGACTGCGCGGCGCGCAGATCACCTTCCCGCACGTCACGGTGATGGGGACGGAGAACGCAATGCTCGCCGCCGTTCTTGCAAAGGGGACCACGCGCATTACTCCCGCTGCGCAGGAACCAGAGATTGATGATCTGATCACACTCCTCAACGCTATGGGTGCGCAAGTTGCGCGCACCGCGCCAGATGTGATTGAGATTCAAGGTGTTGACGCGCTGCACGGCGCAACACATCGCGTGATGCCGGATCGCATTGAGGCTGGCACGTTCGCCACCGCCGCTGCGGTGATCGGCGGGAGCATTGAGATTCAAGAGATTGAACCGAGCCATCTCACATCATTTCTTGAGCTACTTGAGCGCACCGGTGTGGAGCACAGCGTGAGTGGTAAGAGTTTGCGCGTCACCGGAAAGCCACAGGGTGAAGGCTCATACAAGGCAACAGACATCACCACCGCGCCGTATCCAGGACTCGCCACAGACTTGCAGCCGTCGGCAGGGCTCATCCTCACGCGCGCAGAGGGCGTGAGCAACATCCACGAAACAATCTTTGAAGACCGCCTGGAGTGGCTGGTTGGCCTTCGTAGCTTCGGCGCGCAAGTAGAGATCAAGGATGCGCGCCATGCGCGCCTCACCGGCCCAACCGCATTCCACGCCGCCGAGGCGGATATCCCCGACCTTCGCGCTGGCGCCACCCTCATGCTTGCCGCGCTTGCAGCGCCTGGAGAGAGCAAGATTCACGGCGCCCACCACATCCGCCGTGGCTATGCCACCATTGAGGAGAAGTTCCGCGGTCTTGGCGCGGACCTAACGCACGTCAGCGAAGAGGGGAGCAGAGCCGAATGAAGATCGGGATTGACCTGGGAACGGCCAACGTCCTCGTCTTCGTCCAGGGACAGGGGATCACCGTGCGCGAGCCGAGCGTTGTGGCGATCGATGCTGAAGATCGCATCGTTGCTGTGGGGAGCGAGGCGAAGGAAATGCTCGGTCGCACACCAGGTTCAATCACCGCAATCCGCCCGCTGCGCGACGGCGTGATCGCCGACTACGTGGTGACGGAAGCGATGCTCCGCTACTTCATCAAGAAGGGGACCGCTGGAAAGATCTCCTTCGGGCGACCCGACGTGTTGGTGAGCGTCCCTGCTGGCTCCACTTCCGTAGAGAAGCGCTACGTCCTTGACGCTGCACGCCAGGCTGGCGCTGGGAAGGCGTACCTCATTGAAGAGCCAATGGCGGCCGCGATCGGCGCTGAGCTCCCCATCAGCGGGCCATCGGGGAACATGATCGTGAACATCGGTGGCGGCACGGCGGAGATCGCCGTCATCTCACTCTCAGACATCGTGGTGGCGAAGAGCCATCGCGTGGGAGGCAACCGCTTCGACGAAGCGATCGCCCTCTATATCCGCCGCAAGTACAACCTGATGATCGGTGATCGCACCGCCGAGCAGGTGAAGATTGAGATCGGCAGCGCCCTCCCGCTAGAGGAAGAGTTGACGATGAGCGTGAAGGGCCGCGACATGATCGCCGGCCTCCCGCGCGAAGTCCTTATCACCTCAACGGAGATCACCGAGGCCATGGAAGTACCGCTGCGCAACCTTACCGACGCTATTCGCGGCGTGCTGGAGCAGACCCCGCCAGAGTTGAGCGCCGACATCATTGACAAGGGGATCGTCCTCTCTGGCGGCGGCGCGCTGCTGCGCAACATTGACCGCCTCATCACAACGGTCACCGGAGTTGCTTCGCACGTTGCTCCAGATCCGCTCAGCTGTGTTGCGAAGGGGACAGGCATCGCACTCGAACACTTTGACGTCTTCGCGAAGTCCCTCACCTCACAGGCCTGACTCGTGTCGCTCGATCGGCGAGCGGTGGTCGATCTCCACAGCCACTCCGCTGCGAGCTTTGATTCACTAAGTAACCCAGTTGCACTCGCACGCACGGCGGCGGCGCGTGGCATCACGCACCTCGCAATCACCGATCACGATCGCGTGGATGGAGCGCAGCGCGCACGTGATGCGCAGGTGCTGGGGATCACGATCATTGTTGGCTCAGAGGTTCGTACGCAGGCGGGCGACTTGATCGCCCTCTTCATTGAGCGGCCACTTCAAGTTGGCCTGCCGCCAGAGGAGGCGATCGCCGCCATTCGCGCACAAGGTGGCCTCGTTGGCATCCCGCATCCGTTTGATGCGTGGCGCGGCTCGCTGCTTCTTGATGACCGATTTCTCTCACTCCTCCCGCTGGTTGACTTCATTGAAGGGTGGAACGCGCGACTTGTTGCACCTGGAGGGAACCAGCGCGCTGCAGAGATTGCGGCAACACACGGCATTCCGAGCGTCGCGTCATCTGACGCGCACAGCATCATGGAGATCGGTAACGCCGCATCAATATTGACCGGCGATCCTTCAACTCCGGCGGGCATGCGCGCTGCGCTCGCAGCACCTCACGAGCTGATCACCGGACGCGGTTCGTTCGTTGCGCGAGCGATCATGCCCGCCGTCAAACTCATCAACGCGGCACGAGGGAATCGCCGGATTACACCAGGGAGAACGTTCGGCGCATGAAGCGCGAAGGAACAACGTTCAGCATTCGCGACCGCGCAACACGTCCATCAACACTCTTCGCCTTTGCGCTGACCGCTGCTCTTCTTGTCGCACTCTGGAGCGCAGCGAGTAGCTTTAATCTTGAGCAGGTGGCTATTGCAATCACGAGCGCGGACAGCGTCGCCCTCGTCGCCGCTCTCGCCGCGTGTTTCGGCACACTAATCCTTCGCGGCCTCCGATGGAGAACGTTGATTAGAACGATTGACATCAACATTTCGCGCCGCGCCGCGGTGGAGATCCTCGCACTCTCCTTCTGGGTCAACGTGATCCTGCCGGCGAAGATCGGTGATGTGTATCGCGCCTGGCTGTTGAAGCAGAACGGCGGATCATCGTTTGGTCGAGCGGTCGGCACGGTCATTGTGGAGCGCGCGGTTGACCTGACTACAGTGGCGCTACTCGGCGCACTCTCTGCGTACGTTGCGTTCGACGGCAATCTGAGTCCTGCGGTTACCGCACTCACTCTCATCGCGCTTACGCTCGCCCTGCTTGGTGCCGCGGTGCTCCTCGTTGGGCGCGGCCCAGCTGCACGGCTCGTTGCGCGGCTCCCCCTCCCCGCCGCTGCGGCCGAGCCGATCGCCCGCGCCTTCGATGCACTCAAGGCAGGAAGCCGCAAAGGAACGCTCATCGCCGTTACGCCGTACACGGTGATTATTTGGGGGCTTCAGGCTGCACGCCTCGGCTGTGTAGCGGTGGCGCTCGGCCTCTTTCAGGTAGACCCGGCGCCAGGCTTCCTCGGCATCTCCGCCGTGATCTTCACCGCACTCGTCTCAGCGGTGCTGAGCACGATTCCCTTCACACCAGCAGGGATCGGCATCGTTGAAGCGGGGAGTGTTGGCATCCTGATCAGCATCTTCGCCATGCCGCCAGAGGCGGCGATCGCCCTCACCCTGCTTGATCGAGTGATCGACATTGGCAGCCTTATGGCTGGCGGCGGGATCCTCTTTGCGGTTTCGCCGTACCCGCGCGGCGCGGGCTCGTTGCGCTAGCCTTCTTCGCCGCACTAGTCCGCTTCACAGGCTTCTTACTCGCAACCTTCGCTACAGCTTTCGCCACGCGCTTGGCGGGCTTCGGAACGCCAGGTGATTCGGCGGGGAGCGGTTTCAGCTTTAGGTTCCCCTGCGCAAGTTGAATCGTGCGATCCACGTTGAGCCTGTCCCAGCCCTCCTCCATCCCTGGCGTCTCAAGGTAGTAGGCGGCATGCGCAAGCTTCGGATGACTGATCAGCGCGGCGAGTCCGCGCGCGCCAACCTCACCTCCACCGATGTGCTGGTGGCGATCAAGCTTTGAACCGTGCGCCGCCTTGCTGTCGTTGTAGTGAATCATGACAAGCTTCTCAAGGCCAATGCGACGATCAAACTCATTGACCACGCGATCAAGCTGATCAATGTCAGACATTGCAACACCAGCGCCCCAGAGGTGCGCAGAATCCAAGCAGTAGCCAACGCGTGACATGTCAACGCGCCGCTTCGCCATTGCTTCATGAATTGCAATCAACTCTTCAAGGCTTTCGCCAATCCCGTTGCCACCACCGGCAGAGTTCTCGAGTACCAAGAGCGCGTCGCTTGACGCCTTTGGTACGCCGTCAAGGATCTGGTCTACCGCTTCCGCAACGCGCTTGACGCCTGCTTCAACACCAGTGCCAAGGTGTGATCCAATATGCACGTTCACAAACGATGCGCCGTACTCAGGCGCAACGCGAAGTTCGTACTGCAACAGCGCGATGCTCTTCTCGCGAATCTCTGGGCGTGGACCAGCAAGATTGGCGAGATACGCGGCGTGCACGGCGAGCGGGCCGAAGCCGTGCTCTTTCATGCGCGCACGGAACTCTGGCAACTCCTTTGGAAGTTCGGCGCGACGCGCCCAACCGGTTGGGTTGCCAGTAAAGATCTGTAGCCCCATTGCGCCGACTGAGGCAGCGCGATCCGCCGCCTTCACTAGCCCTGGGCCAACGGCGAGGTGCGCGCCGAGCATGCGATCGAGTCGCCCTGCGGCGGAGGCTGGTGCTGAGCTCTTCAGTTTGCGCGCTGCTGCCATGCGCGCATCCTCCCACAGAAAAGCTATTCGCTAGGGAAGCTCTTGACGGTGATCTCAATGCCGAGCCCGTCTTCAAGGACGACCGATTCGGCGCTCGTTACCAGTTCACCAACCACGCGAATCTCTGCAAGGCCGGCGGCTACAGCATTTGGGATCGATGGATTTGCACTACGGCGCCAGAGCTCAAGGAAGTCGGCAAGCGTCGCCACCGTCTCACTTGGTGCCTCAACATGCAACTTTCCGTCTGTCTCATGCGTGTGCAACCAGTACATGCACCTATCGCCGACGCCGATGTTTGGTGGGACCTGCGCGGTGATACCGCTCGGGAGGATCACCGTTAGTTGTGCATGAATGTGATACGCAGCATCGTGGCCGCCAGAGTCACATGAGACGGCACTAACGGTCTCTCCAAACCCTCCAACAGGGTCTGCGTTCGGAATGCCGTACTTATCTGCCCCAGCGCAACTAGCCGCGAGCAGGGCGGCGGCAACGGCAACGGAGAGCTTCTTCATGCATAGATGATACCAAGGAGCGCAGAAAAGATCCTAGCGTTCGTAGGCTACGCTCACGCCAGCCACCCACTGGACGCCTGATGCGTGCAACGCCCGCGCCGCTTCACGCATCGTGGCCCCACTCGTGCGCACATCATCAATGAGCACAACCGCAGCAGGGAGGGTGGCGGCCTCCGCGGTTGCCATCACACCGTCAAGTATTGCGGCGCGCTCGTCACGATGTGCAGTGTGAAGTGGCGGGGTGGGACGTGTTCGTACCAGGAGCTGTGCGACCGGCGCCCCACAAG
>CALMIH010000078.1 GCA_937864085.1 uncultured Chloroflexota bacterium | reverse complement strand
CCGCGTCTGCGGCATACGGGGCAAAATTCCCCCCGTATTCGTCCGCCTCCACGATGAAGCCCGACTCTGCTCCAAGGTGGATAGGCGAGCCTGCTGGACTCCCCTGCCCCGCTGGGAGCGGCCCGCCCACGAACGCGGAGAGGTCGCGCCCTGACGCGCGGAGTGCGGCGAGGAGCCAACCGGTGGAGGTCGTCTTCCCATGCGTCCCCGCAACGCCGAGGAGTGGCGCGCCGCGGCTCGCGGCAGCGTCCGCGATCACCTGCTGCAGGGAGACGATCGGGACGCCAGCAGCCCGTGCCGCGTGGAGCTGCGGATGATCTGGCTGCGTACTCGTGATCGCCTTTGAGACGGCGACAAGAGTGGCGCGACCCACTGGAGTGAGGTCTCTCTCATCGCTCACCTGCACCCCCGCCGCCTCAAGCAGGAGGGCAGTTTCGCGGCTCAGGTGGCCGTCGCACCCGGTGACCGATACACCGAGTGCCGCTGCGTGGAGCGCGGCGCCCGTCGCCGCAGTGCCGCCGATGCCGACGATATGGAGGGCGAGCGGGAGGAGGAGCGGTGCCCCCGGACGCGATGGGGCGAGTCCAGCTCCGATCTCGTTGATCGAGCGTGTCACCCGCCTCGCCTCAGCGATAGTTCTCAAACTGCAGCGGTCGGTCCAACTCCATCCCGCGAAGGGAGTCCATCACCGCCTGCAGCTCATCGCGTGACTTGCCCGTCACACGGACAGTTTCGCCCTGAATCTGTGTCTTTACCTTCGGGAAAGTGTCGCGGATCGCCTTCACCACCTTCTTCGCCGTAGGGTCATCAAGGCCGCTACGAAGTTTCACGTGAATCCGAAGCGTCTCACTTCCAGCCGCCTCCGGCTTCCCCCATCCGAAGGTTCGCAGATCAATGCCGCGCTTCACCGCCTTTGACTCCAAGATGTCACGGAGCGCCTTCAGCCGGAGCTCGCCATCCACACGGATGATGAGTTCAGCCTTCTCCTCCTCAATCTCGGCGGTTGCGCCACGGAAGTCATAGCGCGTGGCAATCTCCCGCCGGGTCTGATCCAGGGCATTCTTCATCTCCTGGCGATCAAAATCGGAGACCACGTCGAACGAGTTGTCTGTCGCCATACAACCTCCTACTTTCGGCTTGAACTGAGCACGCGCCCATCGGCGCGGAAGCTCCAACTCTCAGGGACGCCAGCCGTCCCTCGCTCGCCAAGCATACGACCGTTGAGTGCAACCAGTGCACCGCGCGGGTTGCCGAATCGAACCTCCACCATGCTCACACCGCGAACGGTGCGAGTGGCACCATTCGCAAGCGTGATTCCACTCGGTCCAGTGCTGGGATCAACGACGCCATCGATCCAGATGCGCACCCAGGTTCCACCTTCGCTCCCGGTGAGGGTCACTGTGACCCCCGCAAAGACAACCTCAACATCACGAACGACCTCACTCACCGTCCCCCCTGGGCTGCGAACCTGGAGGGTGAGGCGCCATGCACCGGCTGGGAGGAGGAGGTCACCCTGTACCTTCCCGTCAGGCTGAGCAGTCAGCGAGCTGTTCAACACCTCGCCGCTACCGCCCGTGGCCAGGATGAGCAGCTCCCCGTTCGGCAGGGTCGTCAGCGAGATTGGGATTGGCCCGCCGCTCACACGTAGGCCCGCCGTAGGGCTCAACACATCGAGCGTTGGTGCATCGTTGCTGGGGAGCGCGACGATGAAGACGCGGCGTGATGGGTCTCCACTCGCAGTGCCCGTCGCAGGGTCTGCGGCACTGATATCGAACTCATTTCGTCCGCCGCTTAGGGGGACCTCAATGCTCCAAACCCCAGAGGCATCTGCCTGCGTAGTCACGGAGTCGCCCACGGCGTTCTGGATCAGGATCTGTGTCCCGGCGCCCGCCGTGCCCCGAACAACAGTCGAGGGTGTGCCCGCCACAAGCGAGAGCACCTCTTCAACCGGGCTGGTAACGCTGATCACTGGTGGGCTGGCAAAGCGAATCGCCTGCGCCGCAAGGAAGCCAATCGCGCCAAGGACAACAAGTCCGACCAGTCCAAGGCCGAGGAGGTTGCGGAGCGACTGGCGAAGGCCGCGCTGAATCATGGTTGCAGGCCTCTCCGTCCCCCAGACCCGCTCCCCCGCCTCTTCTTTTGCGTTCGGTTCACCGGCCCATCCAGCCGCTACGGTTGCCGGATCGAGTCCAAGGTAGCGCGCATAAGTGCGAAGGTGGCCGAGGAGATAGACGCGCTCTGGAAGAGCGGCGTGATCTTCGCGCTCCAACGCGGCAAGGATGACAACGCGGATGCGCAGTTCCGCTGCTATCGCTTCGTAGCTGAGGCCACGGGCTTCGCGTGCCGAGCGAAGTCGCGCCCCTATGCCTGGCGCACCACCCTGTGCCGGTTCATTGTCCAGTGTCATCTCGTTCGCCCCCCGCTGACGAGTTCGCCCCCGCGTCTCGGTTCACAGTGCGCGCATTTGATCCGTCAAACGCGCCGATGTAGCACGCCGCCTCCAACTGATCAATGATGCGCGCCGCACGTGCGTAGCCGATGCGAAGACGACGCTGCAGCAGGGAGGCGGATGCCCGGCCGTGCTCTTGGATCACCGCGGCAGCCTCGTCGAAGAGTCGATCGCGGTCACCACCGTCCGCAGTTGATGCGGTTGCGCCGCCCGCATTCGGCGCAGACTCAATGATCTCGAGCTGATAGTCAGGGAGTCCCTGTGCCCGCCAGTGCGAAACGACCGCCTCAATCTCTTTGTCTGAGACGAAGACGCCCTGGAGTCGGATCGGCTTCGGGGCGTCAGACGGCTGGAAGAGCATGTCACCGCGGCCGATCAGATCTTCAGCGCCCGGCGCATCGAGCACGGTACGCGAGTCAATCTGGCTCGCCATAGAGAAGGCGATGCGACTTGGGATGTTCGCCTTGATCAGACCTGTCACTACATTCACTGATGGACGCTGAGTAGCGAGGACCATGTGAATGCCCGTGGCACGCGCCTTCTGCGCGATTCTGACGATCGGTTCTTCTGTTGTGCGACCATCCTGCATCATCAGGTCAGCGAGCTCATCAATGATGATCACAATGAACGGCAGCCGATCGTTCTCATCTTCGCGACCCTCATTATATGCGGCGATGTTTCGCGCGCCAGCTTCGGCGAAGAGGCGGTAGCGGTTCTCCATCTCAAAGACCGTCCAGCGCAGTGCGGCGGCCGCTTTCTCGGATTCTGTGATCACCGGGACGAGCA
>CALMIH010000077.1 GCA_937864085.1 uncultured Chloroflexota bacterium | reverse complement strand
CGGATTGCTCCGTGTGTTGCAATGGTGAGCGGCGCGTTAACCGCCGCCGCGACGCTCTTGATCACACTCAGCGCTTCACCCCTGTCAGTTGCCCCTGTGACCGCGCGATCCCCACGCATGATGATCGCCGCCTTCTCGCCAGCGATCTCCTTGATGGTGTCGCCGAGATACTCCTGGTGATCGAGGCCAACGTTGGTGACAACTGCAACGCCACCATCCCATGCGTGCATCGCATCAAGTCTCCCGCCAAGCCCAACCTCTACAACGGCGCGATCGATGCCGGCGGCGTGAAAGCCGTCAAAAACGACGCCGGCGAGAAGTTCAAACTCGGTGACAGGTCCGACGCGCGACTCAATCCGATCTGCGGCATCGAGTGCTCGCTCCACCGCCACGGCAAATTGGAGTGGGTCGAGCGGGTGGCCATCAATGCGAATCCGCTCGCGGTATGAGACGAGATGTGGCTTTGGGGTGCTGCCATGTCGGACCCCGCCTGCGCTGAGCGCGGCAGAGATCAGCGCGCCAACACTCCCCTTCCCATTGGTCCCAGCAATGAGAGCGCCCCGCACGGTGCGTTCAGGGCTCCCGAGTTCCTCGAGGATGGCGCGCGAGCGCTCAAGCCCAAGGCGGACGCCGAAGCGGCCTCGTGCGGAGATGGCGACGAGCGCCGCCTCCCACGCGTCGTCGCCGCGGTCATCTGCGATCGCCGCAGCGATCTGTTCACGCGCAGCACGAACGCGCTCTTTGAGCGCTGCGACGAGTGTTGGGTCCGATGCGGCGTCAGGCATCTGTTGAGCGTAGCGGTCTTCCTGCAAGCCGTGCCACAATCGTGACCATGGCAGGGTTCAATCGACCCGGTTCGCAACCGCCACGCCGCCGCGGTCTATTTGGCAACCGCTCTGACGCTCGTCCACCAGTCCGTCGCGTCGCTTCGAGCGCGCCAACTCGAGCTGCCGTCTCCTACACAACGGGGCGGACGCCGAATCGCGAAAGTCAAAGCTCGTTTATGCGAACGATCACTGCCGCCCTCTACCGACTCGTCGGCATTGCAGCCCTACTCCTCCTCATCGTTGCCGCGCTCTTCGCCGTTCGCCTCGTGCTCTCAATCGGTGACTCAGGTCCAAGCACGACGCCAGGAGGGGTGATCCCTTCAGCGGCACCGGGTGCGCCGCTCCTTGTGGCGCCTAGCCCTGCAACGGTTGCCGCACAGACGATCACGATACGTGGCTCGCTCCCAGATGACCTGCTCGGCCTCAGCGACGCCACCCTGCTGATCAAGGTAGAGACCGAAGATGGTTCGGTCATCACCGGCGCCGAGGTTGAGCTGCCGAAGACGCCGGCGTTTGAGATCTCCGGAATTCCACTGGCGTCGGGTGAGAACATCATCTCTGCGGTTGTTGTGGTGGCCGGTACAGAGAAGACGCCGAGCAACGCTGTCACCGTGACGCGTGACACCACCGCACCAGAAGTTCTCATTACCTCCCCGACACCCAGCCAACTTGTGAGTGGGGCTGATGTAACGGTACGCGGTGAGGCGGAAGTTGACGCGAACATTCAGGTGCGAAACGAAACTTCTGGCATCACATCAAACGGAAAGGCGAACAGCAACGGTCAATACTCCATCAACATCTCGTTACGAAACGGCATTAATGTGCTCTCTGTCACTGCAACTGATGCGGTTGGGAACTCGTCACGCGCCAGCGTGGAGATCACAACAAACGCATCTGTTGGCCGCGTCACGGTGGTTGTGAACCCTGGGACAATCTTTCTCAACAAATCGCCGAAGTCGTTCCGCATTACTGCAACGGCAACCGACTCCACAGGTGCACCAGTCGTGGGGGCTAACGTCTGCATGATGATCACTGCGCCTGGGCTTTCGCCAATATCGCTGCCGTGCAGCCTCTCAGATAGCAACGGGCGCGCGATCGGCGAATACACCTTCCCTGAGAACTACGCGACTGAAGGGCGCGGCCTGATTTTGGCAACCTACACCCTGACGCAAGGCGATCCACTTGAAGCCACCACGCCATTCACCGTGAAGAAGAAGCCGTAATGGACGGCGGGAACCTCGCCTGGCAGTGTCCGTCGTGCGGAGCGTTACAGGAAGAGACGGGGCGCTGTTGGGTCTGTCAGGCGCCAACGACCGCCTGTGGAACCTGCCGCCACCTCCGCCGCGCCGTTGTGGGGCGAATCAGCTACTGCGGCATTGACAAGAAGAAGAAGCTTGTTGGCGAGAGTGACGTGCGCCCATGCTGGACCGCGCCAGTGGAGCTGCAACGTTCGGCGAGCCATGGGCGGCGTGTTGATGGAGAGGACCTTAAGTTGCCGCGACTTAGTTGGGCGAGCGGTGGTCTCTGGGAGGGGCTCGAAGCCTAGAGGCGGCTCACGGACAGCCGGCGAGCGGCGTCCCAAACGGGCTCGTTGCGATGATCTTCACGCTACTCCCGCTCGGCACGAGCACCCCTGCAGCAGGAGCGATGAGATCAACGATCTCAGTTGGATCAAGTGCCGCGGAGGCGGGATCAAGGATGAGCCCGACCGCTTCTAACGCCACCGCGGCCTCTCCTACGGACATGCAGCGCAAGATCGGCACCGCAGTGTCAGCGACGCCGGATGGTGAGGTTGAGGCGCTCGGTGATGGCTCAGGCCCGAGCGAGATCACGAGATCCACACTGCTCCTGTTGGCAACCTGGAGTCCGGCACGCGGATTCTGCTGAATGACGCCTCCGCTCGGCACCGTCGGCGACCAGGCAGAGATCACCTGGCCGAGCCGCAGGTTCGCCTCCTTTAGGCGCTGCGTCGCCTCCTCTTCGGTGCCCCCAACCAGCTCAGGCACCACAGCGAGTCCGCTTCCTGCCACCACGCGTACCTCGATCACGCTGTTGGTAGGGACGAGGGTCGCCGCCTCTGGCGACTGCGACAGAATCGTGTCCACGGGAAGCGACTCAGAGTTGACGCGCTCCACCACCTTGATGCGAAGTCCGAGCTGCTCAGCGATCGGAATCGCCTCTGAGAGGGTGAGGGAGGCGATTGGCGGGACCTTGACGTTGGCGTCTGGGCCACCACCGGCGCCAATCAGGCGTAGGCCGAAGATCACGCCGGCGAGCAGCAGGACGACCGCCAGTGAAACACCACCAATCGTCAGCAGCGTGGAGCGCAGTGACATCGCCTCGGGCTCACTATCACCAGCCCACTCATCGTTTGGATCAACTGGAGCTGCTGGTTCGCCTGGTCCCGCCTCACCTGCAACGCGTGCAACACGCGTTCCCGCGAGTGCGCGTGGCGCCCCCGCCGCTGGACCAACGGCGCGCGGCTGAATTGATGTTCGACCAGCCTTCACCACAAATGACTCCAATGCATCAGCGGCGGTGGTTGCGTTTGCCGTGCGCTGTTTTGGATTAGCGGCAAGGAGTTGCGTAGTAATTACATCAAGCTCTACTGGAATATCTGGGCGCAGCGTCCGCGGCGATGGCGCGGCTCCGGTTGCGCCACTCTCCACCGGCCTACGTCCAGTCAAAAGCTCAAAGAGGACAACGCCGAGTCCGTAGAGATCTGAGTTCGTCGTTGCAGCACCTCCCGCTGCAACTTCAGGTGCCACATAGTGCACCGTCCCGATCGGGGCGGAGCCGGCTGCTGGCGCGCTCGGAGCCCCCTCTTCAAGCGTTGCGTGGGCGATACCGAAGTCGGTGATCTGCGCGCGTCCTTCGCGACCGATCAAGATATTGCGCGAAGAAACGTCACGGTGAATGATGCCGCGCTGATGTGCTGCGGCGAGGCCGCGCGCAACCTGTGCGGCAATGGCTGCGGCGCGACGCGGCACGAGCGGACCGACGCGGCGCAACATGGAGGCGAGATCTTCGCCGTCAACAAACTCCATAATGATCGCCGGAGCTTCGCGCTCTGGAGCAACGTCAAAAACGGCGGCAACGTTCGGATGCGCAATGATTGCGGCGGCGCGCCCTTCGGCACGGAAACGTGCCGCAGCGGCGGGTGACGCGGCGAGTGCGCCGCGCAGGATCTTGACGGCAACGTCGCGACCGAGCGCCTCATCAACGGCGCGGAAGACGAAAGCTGCAGCACCTTCACCAATCTGCTCGTGCAGTCGGTAGCGCCCGGCGATCAGGTCGCCAGACTTTGGGCGAACCTCGGCTGCGCCGGTCACCTCTCCCCACCCCGCAAGTGCGTTGCTAGTGCGGCACGCAGTGCAGTGCCGTAGGTTGGATGTTCTAGCGCCAGGTCAAGATTTGCCTTTAGCCAGCCTTCTGGTGCACCAACGTCATACCGTGTACCACTGAACTTATATCCAACGATCGGCTGCTCTGATGCGAGTGCCTGAATCGCATCGGTGAGTTGGATCTCCCCGCCAGCGCCGTGTGGCGTCTGCTCCAACTTCTCAAAGATCTTCGGACTCAACACGTAGCGCCCAACGATCGCGAGGTTTGATGGCGCATCGGCGGGGGCTGGCTTCTCTACGAGCCCGCGGAGTGGAATGGTCTTACCACCATCTGGCGACGGAAGTGAGGTGTCAATGTCAACAACGCCGTAGCGACGCGTCTGATCCTTCGGTACCTCCATCACCGCTACAACCGAGGCGCTCGTTGCCTTGTACGCCGCAATGAGTTCCCCGAGTGCTGGGCTCTTTCCAATGATGAGGTCGTCTGGGAGCACAACGCCGAACGGCTCATGCCCCACCGCGTCGCGCGCCATCAGCACCGCGTGCCCAAGGCCGAGCTGCTCCTTCTGACGCACCGTCACTAAATGCACCATGTCGGCCACCGCGCGCACGGCGCGGAGGTGCTCAATGTCGCCGCGCGCCTCAAGGACCGCCTCAAGGTCTGAGGCAATATCAAAGTGGTCTTCAATGGAGCGCTTATGTTCGCTCGTCACCAAGATGACCCGCTCAATCCCTGCAGCGATCGCCTCTTCAATGGCGTACTGGATTGCCGGGCGATCAACGATTGGGAGGAGCTCCTTCGGCACCGCCTTCGTTGCGGGGAGGAAGCGTGTCCCCCAGCCAGCAACAGGGAAGACTGCGGTGCGGATGTTCATGCTTGCCTCCGTGTGGGGCTCTCGGTGGGGTTGGCACTTAGGATAGCAGCCACTCCTACGCCCGCTCTCTCCCGCGGACGAGGCGCAGGAGGGCGCGCAGCGGTGCGCCAACGAGCGGCAGGGTGATCTCGTCTGGATCGTCAACGCTGGCCAGGAAACCGATCAGCAGGAGGAGTGCGCCGAGCGCCTTCCCGAGTTGATACACCTCAGTAGATCCGGTTCGACTCAGCGTATCAGTGAGGCTGGGGAAGAATGCGCCAAGCGCAATAAGGAGCGTTGCAGGGACGCGACGATTCAGCGTGCCGTTACGCCATGCCGCAACTGCAAGTGGGAGGCTCTTCACAAAGTTCACAGTAATAGCGAACGGCGCAATCGCTAAGTTAAAGAGGAGCTCATCACCGCGCTGCCGCGGATCACTCGAGTACGGTAGCGCGCGAACCTTTGGCATGAAGACATATGCGGAGAAGAGCGCGCCCGTCAGAAGCGCAAAAGCTCCACTGATATTCAAGAGCGGCGTGAGAAGCCGAAGTGCTGGCGGTAAGAGGAGGGCAACGGGTGCACCCGTTTGCGGATCTGTTGCCCAGCCTGGTGCTGGCAGCTGCGCCGTTGCAACGATCGGCAGTGCAGCAGCACTGAGTAATGCAACGAGCCCGACGGCGATGCGGCTCCACCGCGCGCTACCGAGATACGCGAGCCATGCAATAGAGGCTGCTGCAGACCAAGCGAGGAGCGCGTAAAAGAGCGCCGTTGGTCCAGCAGTTGGGTCTTCAAGGCGTCGCGCAACGAGAATGGTGAAGAGGCCAGCGAGTACGAGACAGGCCGAATACCAGTAGCCGAATCGCGTCTTTGAGAGAAGTAGGACAGTTCCGGTGCCGAGCCACCCGGCGGTCCAGACGGCGCCGGTGAGATACCAGGATCGATACAACGGTTCGCTCCACCCGATAACACCTGCAAGTGTTTCAGCAGCTGCGGCGACGGCAAACGCCGCTGCACCAATCGCCCATGCGAGCTGATACGGAGCACGACGAAACTGATACTGGTTAGAGAGGAGTGCCGCAAAGAGTGCGGCGGTCAGCGTGGTGATGAGGGAGATCACGCTCGATCCGGCCTACGCCGGCAGAAACTCGTGGTCACTCTGGTGAAGTCCGTCGCAGAGTCCAAGGGTTGTGCCTTCAGCGGTTTGCAAGGCAACTGGCCGCATGATCTCGCGAACTGAACTCTGCGTGCAGAAGTACCAGCCGTTCGCCGCCATCCACTGCGAGGGGCAGACAGGCTTCGCACAGAATTGAAATGGGCCAGGGTTGATCGGCGAGGCGCTCTCGAACGAGGGGGCAACCTCCGTGGCGATAATGTCCAGCACACTGACGCGGAACGGCGTGCCGCTGATCGGTTGACGACAGCCTTCACAGTGAATGCCGCTGTTCTCCGTCAGGATCGTTGGAATCTTGATGCCCATGATCTCCATGCCTGAATCGTACCCGAGCAGGGGCGGCGTGTCGGCGCTGCGCAGGCGCCGCAGATGTAGCACCCACGATTGGGCGTGAGGTCGTACCCTACGGAGATGAGCCAGAACCGTGGGCGTCGTATTCGAGGTGTGGTCTCTCTCGGCACGGGGGTGGCCGTGGTCGTGGCGCTCGGCGCTTCGCTCCTCTACTTCCTCTGGGTTGCCAGCATCCGCAATGCGGATCAGATCGGCCAGCTCTCCATTGGCACCCTTGTCGTTGGGATCGCCTGCGCCTTCGCGGCGCTGATGCTCGCGCTCAGCATGATCCGCGCCATCCGGCGCGCTGAAGACGGGCGGGCGCTGCTCGCTGCGCTCCTCGGCGGTGGCTTCGCGATCGCCGCAGCGGCGGCCCTCGCCGCCTCGGACGTGCTCGGCAAGCTCGCCGACTAACCCTGCGCGCCCCCCTATTTGGGGCCGCCACGGCAGTCGGATGCTACCCTCGCGTTCGCGCGCCCCTATCGTCTAGCGGCCTAGGACGCCACCCTTTCAAGGTGGAGATCACGGGTTCGAATCCCGTTGGGGGCACCACGCCACCCAGGACGAGCGCCGCTCGGCGTGCCATCCTGAGCGCATGCCGATCAGCATCTTCGCCTTTCTTGCCTATGCGCTTCTCCTCCTCACTGGGCTCGGCCTCACACTCGGTCGGATCGTTGAGCAGGCGACCAATGCGCCGATCACCCTGCAGGGCGTTGTCTGGATGGCGCTGATCGCCGCCTGCATCTTCTCTATCACGCTCGTGATCCAACGGAAGGGGGCGGGGCGAGGATTCGCGATCGGACTCAGCACCGTGCTCTTCCCGGCTGGCCCACTCATCGCGCTCACCCTTGGCAACTGGCTCCCGGGCCTCCCACCAATCGTTCTTGCACTTCTCCTCATCCGTGGCCTGCGTGGCGCCAGCGCACGAGAATGGTTGAACGAGATATGAGTAGCAACGAGCGACCGAAACAGCTTGCAATAAACGGCACCTTTGACCTGCCGCTGGATGTGCATCTCCATACGCTCTTGTCGCCAGATTCTTTAGTGCCGGTTGATGTCTACCCGGCGCTCGCAATTGCACTCGGGATGACGCGCATTGCCATCACCGATCACCTTGACTTTGATCCACGTGAACCAGGAACAACGCTTGCACCGCACCAGCGGCGCGTTGAGGTGGCTGAAGATCTACGGCGAAGATTTGGTGACAAGATTGAAATTTTGCTCGGTGTGGAGATCACCTATGAACGCACGTATGAGTCCGACGTTCGTGAACATCTCAAGCGATACCAGTACGATCTCACGATCGGCAGCGTGCATCCGGGTATTGATTCGCCATTCAAGCGATCTCGTACGGAAGTCTTCGCAGGAAGTGATGCGAACGTGACGGCGCCGTACTTTGACGAAGTCCTCGGTGCCGCGGAGAGTGGCCTCTTTGACATCCTTGGTCACGCTGACTACGTTCGGAAGTACGTCTTCCCGCACATCACCACGGACCGTTTTGAGGCGGCGCCTGAACTTTATGAACCGTTCTTGCAGGCACTGGTGAAGACGGGGACGGCACTTGAGATCAATAGCTCCGGCTGGCGTCAACGCACTGGCATCTGCTATCCGCTTCCGCAAGCGGTCACACGCTACAAAGAGCTTGGCGGAAAGTACATCGTCACGGGATCAGATGCCCATGAGCCCGACTGGTTCGCGTCAAACTTTGACCGCGCGCGCGACTTGCTGCTAGAGAACGGATTTGATGAACTTGCGACCAAGCGCTGGAAGAGCGTCGGCGAACACTGGCCAATCAAGGCTGCCAAGGGTTGATCTTTAGCGCCGCGGCGTAGCCACAGCGAGTTGCGGAGCGTTCAGTCTGGCGGAAGTGTTGGGTCGGCGCTAGAGAATCCACGCTCTGCTGCAAGCGCAACGACACCGTCTTGATCTACCAAGACGTAGGCGCGAATCACATCGAGCGAATCGCCTGCTGGAATCTCCATTGTTGGGCGAACGTCGTCGGTGACGATCAGCCAGTAAACCCCACTAAGCTCTGCGGCGTCAGCCCCTGCACTGGTGAGCGTGATGAGTCGAACGCGCGGCGTTGCGCCGATTGGTGCGTCAGCTGATCGTGCGGCGCGCACCGCGCTCTGCGGGGAGATCCCAGCGAGGACGGTATCAGCGGTGACCGCCTCCCATCCAGCGGGGAGTGGAAGGTCGAGTGGTCGAATGCGATCCGCCTGCGCGCGGAGGAGGAGCGCGCCAAGGATGAAGGCGGTCGTGAGGAGGAGCGCGACGCGAACGATCTGCCCGCGGCTCACCGGCGTGGCGATCTCCACCCCTGTGGGGGGTGGCGTGGTGGCCGACTGGGTTGTGGGCGACTCGTTCTGGCTCATAGCGCCATCGTGCCAGAGTTTCACGGCTACGATTCAGCCATGAAGAAATCAAAGGCCTCCCCAGACGGAGCTGAGCGCGCCGCCACGCTCCCCCGCGACCCACTCCTCGGCACTCCGCTTGGCCACGTTGTGCGCGACGCCATCGGCCGTGCCGTCCGCCGAGCGATCGCCTCAGGGGCGCTCCCTGGTCCAGAGGATGCGGTGGCGCTCGATGCGCTCATCCAGGGGATTGAAGTTGAAGTTCCCGCAAGTAGCGACCATGGCGACTACGCATCAAACGTTGCGATGAAATCGAGCAAGCTGCTGAAGCGCGCGCCAGCGCAGATCGCAGCGGCGATCGTTGCAGAGTTGGCTGCGGAGACGGGGGAGCGGATTCATGGTGGTGATGGTGCGCTCGGACCGATCGCAAGCGCTGATGTTGCCGGTCCCGGGTTCCTCAACGTACGACTCCGCGCTGGACTGCTCGCCGATCTCCTTGACGCGATGATTGCCGCGCCAAGCGCATGGGGACACCTTACACACGACGCGAAGGAGAAACCGCTGCGGGTCAACGTGGAGTTTGTCTCTGCGAATCCAACCGGACCGCTCACCGTTGGCAATGCGCGCGGCGCCTTTGTTGGCGATCTCCTCTCGCGCGTCCTTGAGGCGGCGGGGCAAGAGGTGACGCGCGAGTATTACTTCAACGACTTTGGCGAGCAGGTGCGCCGACTCGGCGAAAGCGTCATCGCCCTGCGCGATGGGGCAGCGGTAGCGGAAGATGGGTATAAGGGCGACTACGTTGCCGAACTAGCCACCGCAATTCCACCAGAGGTTGCAACGCGCGCGTCTGCGGCTCGTGCTTCAGGAACCACGAACGCTGATGAGGATGAAGTTGCGGTGATCGGCAAGTGGGCATCAGAGCGCATTCGTCTTGGGATTGAGGCGTCACTTGCGGCACTCGGTGTGGAGTTTGATGTCTGGCGATCAGAAGGTTCGCTCTACACCGAAGGGTTCGTTGACCGCGCCATTGAGAAGCTGCGCGCCGCTGGATGGCTGGAGGAGCGCGATGGTGCACTCTGGTTCAAGAGCACGGCGTTTGGCGATGACAAGGATCGCGTCATCAAGAAGTCGACCGGCGCGTACACCTACTTTGGCTCCGACATTGGATACGTTGAAGAGAAGTTCGGCCGCGGATTCGATCACCTTGTCTACGTCTGGGGCGCCGACCATCACGGCACTGTTGCGCGCGTGCGCAATGCTGGCGAGGCGCTCGGCTACGCAAAAGAGCACATGGAGATGCTGCTCGTTGCCTGGGTGCGCTTTGTACGCGATGGTGTTGAGATGAGCATGTCAAAACGTGCCGGAACATTTGTCACGTTGGATGAGTTGCTTGGAGAGATCGGCGTAGATTCGGCGCGCTGGTTCTTTGCTTCGCGCAGTGCGAGCACCGCAATTGACTTTGATATCAAAGCTGCCACCGCGCGTAACAGCGAGAACCCTGTCTACTACGCGCAGTACGCGCATGCGCGCATGAAGTCAATCTTACGCAAGGGCGAGGCTGAAGGGATGAAGGCGTCGGAGAGCATTGGCGATCTCCTCAACGACGAGGCTGCGCCAGATGCAAAGCTTGCGCGCGTGATCGTGCGCCTCCCAGAAGTTGTTGAGGACGCCGCAGCCCATCACGAGACGCAGGGGGTCACTACGTACGCAACCGAACTCGCCACCGCCTTCTCCGCCTTCTACCGCGACGCGAAGGTGGTGGACGCAAGCGCCGCGAAGCTCTCCTCCCAGCGCCTCCGCCTTGTGGCGGCAGCGGCCACAAGCCTCGCCGCCGCCCTCCGCCTCCTCGGGATCTCCGCCCCCGCCGAGATGTAGGCCCGCCCTCGGGGCGAGCCGTGTGGGGTCCGGCAGCATTGAGAAGTCTTTACCTGGCTGCTCAGTGGGGATTCACCCAGGAGGCGGATGATGTGTATCCGGTTCACTGGACCTCCCTCCTGAGAACCGACCTCCCGCCAGGCGGGGGCGATGGGCATTGTCCCTCGCCTGGCATATCCCTCCCTCGTGCCTCAGGGCCCCTCATGCCCCCAAGCAGACAGCCACGCTCGTTTGAGCACCCCACGGCGTACGACACTGGGGGGTGCCGCGTGGGAGAATAGGGCGATGGAACTCACCTATTACGGACGCAGCTGCGTTCGAATCCGAGGACGCGAGGCGACGATCGCCTATGACCCGTACACCTCCATCGTGGGGCCGACGGGGCGTGGCATCACCGCAGACATCGTCACGCTCAGCCACCCAGACGACGCGCCGCTCGCGCGCGTGAAGGGTCGCCTGGCGCCCCGCGACGGCCGCACCCCTATTGCCACCAGCCTAGATAACGCGGTGGTCCTTGAGGGACCGGGCGAGTATGAAGTGAAGTCGGTGCTCATCACTGGCATTCGTAGTTACCGCGACAACCACCGCGGCCCTGCGGCGCGGCACAACACCGTCTTCTACGCTGAAATCGATGGCATCCATGTGGTGCACCTCGGCGATCATGCCGAAGGATTCTCCACTGATCAGATCAAGGAGCTCCCAGGTGCGGACATTGTGCTCGTTCCTGTTGGCGGAGAGTTGAGCGCAGAGGCTGCTTCCGCGCTGATCAGCGAACTTGGCCCCAAGATTGTGATCCCAATGCCGATGACCGATGACGTTGCAAAGGCGAATGCCGCAGTCAAGGCCTTCTGCAAGGAGGAAGGACTCACCACGCCACCGACTGCACAACCGAAGCTGACGATCACCATCTCCGGCCTTCCAGAAGAGACCACCACGATCGTGGTGGAGCCACGCGGCGAGGCCTTCGGCGCCGACTAGCACGCCTTCATAGCCTGCGGAACGCGCCACACTGTTGGCACGCGCATATGTTCTGATGCACGCAGGGAGATCTGCTGCGCTGCATGACATTCGGGACGCAAGAGTAAGCTTCGTGCGAACTTCTAGCACAGCTTACCCGCAAATTGATGCGACAAGGGAGGCGAAGATGACTGACGGAGATTTTGGTGGTGGTGACGATGGTGGGCATGATGGTGGTGCGTTTGATCTAAATGACAACGGAACGAACCTTGATGAGTTCCTTCTCTTTTCCGCAATCACTAACGGCAGTGGAAAGCCGACTGGCCGTGCGGATTCTAAAAAGAAAGGTTCGGGCTGCGGCTGTGCACTTCCGGTTATTGCCAGTGTTCTGTTAGCGCTGGTTGCCGCCCTCACGTAGCGCGTATTCGAGTGTGGCGCGCTCCCACTCGCCGCGAATCATAAGCTGAAGTGGATTTCCCCCGGCGCGAAGCGCCAACTCTGGAATAAGTCCCACAATCTCCGTCTCGCCTAACTGCACATTGAGCTGTTGTGCCGCCTCATGCGCACGCGCACGAATCGCGTGCAGCGTAACCCCGTGCGACGCCGCACCGATTACATCATGCAGGTTCATGGAGAGTTGCGCGCCGTTGATGCTCGGCAGCGGGAAGCCGAGTGCCTGCAGTCCAGGGACGCCACCTGGGTTTGTAGCGCGCAGCTGCGTAGCGAGCGCGCGCGCCACATCAAGAAGTTTTGGCTCTGGTGCGCCGATCAGTTGAATGTTCCAGGCGGCCATGATCGGTCGCACGCCAACCGCTACAGCGCCTGCAGTTGGATGCGGTACAGCTGGGCCTTCGTCTGGTTCGCCATCAGGTTGCGCCTGTCGCTCGGCCAGTGACTCAAAACCGCCTCGTCGAATATCTGGCAGAGCTGCTCGTGCAGCGGAGCGCGCGGCGGCACCGTAGAGATGCACAGAGAGGTTGAGATCTGCGGCGAGTGCGCGAGCAAGTGCTCGAGCGATCACGACCGCTCCGCGCTCACTCCCGTCTGGCCCAAGCGGCACGAACGGGATGACATCAATTGCCCCAATTCTCGGATGCACCCCGCGGCCAGCGCCACTCTTTTGCGGCGACGTGAGATCAATGGTTGCCACGGCGAGCCGCGCAAGCGCGCGGGTGGCAAGGGAGAGGGCGTCACCGTCGCCAACATAGGTGTAGACGCTGCGATCGTGATCAGCGTCGTGGTGCACATCTAAGAGACGCACGCCCGGCGATCCAGCAACGACCGCCGTGAATACGGCGAGGAGCGCCGGGTCACGCCCCTCGCTGACGTTCGCGACGATCTCATACGGCGGGAGGGGGACGGCGCCCAGCGCGCCGCTCAATCGAGCACGCGCCGCATCACTGGCCAGCGTCCATCGGGTCCTGTAGCAGCAACGGAGAAGTTCAGTCGCTCCCAGAAGCGCAGCGTTGCAGAGGAGGTTGCGTCGGCATCGAGTGCCGCAGCGGTCGCTGGCTCTTCGGGATACGCCTCGACTGCGGCAAATCCTGCGGTACTGAGTCGTGTAAGCACCCCTTCAACGAGTGCGCTTCCGAGTGCACTTCCGCGCGCTGCGGGGATTACCGAGATACAGGTGACCACTGCAGGTGGCGGCGTGGATGGGAGATCTGTGTAGCGATCACGGAGTCGCTGCGCGCGCGGAAATGCTGAGAGTGGACCGGCCTGGCAGTAGGCAACCGGCTCGCCCTTAGCGAGAAGGATCCAGCCCATCGGTCCGCTGATTGGAAGCTGTCGCGTCAGGAGGCGCAACTTTGTTGGCTGACCCGGCGCGGCGGCGGCATCACGCAGCGCCTCTTCGCGCGTTGGCGCTTTCGGTGCAAACGGATTGAAGGCTGGCGCTTCGCTCACTTCGGCACCGAGAAAGGCGGCGAGCGCCGCCTTGCCACCTGCTGGCGCGCTCGCGCGCTGTGCAGGAGTTGCGGTGAGCGCATCGGCACGCGCCGCCTTGCTCCCCTTGTCGGCGTCTTCCCACCAGGTGCAGGTCGCGTGATCTGCATCGTCACGGCTGCATGGCGGGGCGAGCAGCAGCTCGTCAGCGCTCTCCACGCCGATCAGCTCAAACCCGTCGCCGATGTCAATCCTCATCGTCTGGGATACTAGACGGCATGGGAGACCACGCGTCAGAGGAGAGCGAGAAACTTGGGCCGCTGAACCTGCGCGCCTGGCTTGCCGGCGCAATCGGTGTGGCGATTGGCCTACTCACCGTTGCCGTAATCGCGATCGCCGCCGGAGCCATCTAGCCCCAGCGGCGCTTCGCGTTCAGTAGCTACGACTTAGCGGCGGGCCGCTCGACGCGCACCCTTGCCTGAACCGTTCAACGACTTCTTGACCCAAGCGGCAACTGCGTTCAGCACTCGCCCAATCAGTGAGCCAAAGAGGGCGCCAATCACGGCGATCGGAATCCCAATGACCACGATGTTGATCGCTATGCTGATCACCGCTCGACCCACGCTGATCAGGTTTGCGAGTGCGCTACTGATCTCGTGGCCAAGATCAAAATCGCCTGACGCAGCATCAACAGCAGAGACCGGAAGGGAGAGCGATACGATGACGCTCGCCATGTCAATCTGATCTTTCACGCCACTGAGCTGTGCTTCAAAAGATTCAATGTCTCCCTGGATGCGGCTCAACTCCGACTGCACGGCAACGACATCCGCAACCGTCTGGGCGCGATCAAGCAGCTTAAGGAATGCGCTCTCGCTTGCGCGGAGGTTCTCTAGTCGCGCCTCAAGATCAAGTACCTGCATGGTTACTTCGTAGCTGTAGATGTCTTCATAGAGAACTTCACCTTCACTGCGCAGCGATGCCATGACGGCGCTGAACTCTGCGGCAGGGACACGGAGGGTTACACTCAGGTAGAGGTACTCCCCTTCGCCTGAGCGAGAACTTGAAGAGATGTACCCACCCGCGCTCTCAATGATCGTTGTGATGAGCGCCAGCGCGTCATCGACGTCGTTGACTTCAAGCGAGAGGTTGCCGTAGCGGACTATGTCGCTCGTGCCATCTCCCTGATTCGAAGAAACTGTGTCGCCAAGCTCAGGAGCTACGCCCCTCACGCCGCTCTCTTTGCCATCCGGGTAGGACGAGTCAACGCCTCCATCCAAGCTGCTTGATCCGCCAGCGACTCCGAGTCCGGAGATCAGGGCGAGAGCGAGGGCAAGGACGGCACCTACGACTGCAGGTACTCCGAGCCGCGTCATCAGAGCGCTTCGTGTTCTCATTCGTTCACTCCTTCTATGTGAGCCCAGGAGGGCCCTTCGCTCCAGTAACGCCCCAAGTGTGGCGGGGGTTCCAGCCGTGCTCAGCGGAGCACGAAAACAGGCCTAGAAGAGGCCGACGATCTCCCCGCCACGGGTGAGGTCGAGGTCAATCCGCTCGCCGCCAGGCGCCTTGTTGAGGCCCGGCATCAGGCGCATATCGCCACAGATCGCGGTGATGAATCCGGCCCCTGCCGCCAAGGTGACGCCGCGAACGGGCACCCGGAAACCGGTTGGGCGACCGAGCTTGCTTGCGTCATGGGAGAGCGAGTACTGCGTCTTCGCCATGCAGATCGGGAGCCTCCCGTAGCCGAGCTCCTCAAGTCGTGCCAGGCGCTTCGTAGCGGCCGGTGAGATAT
>CALMIH010000076.1 GCA_937864085.1 uncultured Chloroflexota bacterium | reverse complement strand
TCAAGAATCCGCCACCACCACGACCGCGTAGGCCTGCGTCAATGAGTGTCTGCATGGTTGCGGCGGGGCCAGCGGCGAGCACGCTGCGTAGCGCCGCCCACGGTGTAGCTGGTGGCGTCAGCAGGGGCTGTGCCCAACCCTTAGGTGCTGCGATCTGCTTCATGCGGCGTACCTTCCGGCGAGCGCCGCCGCCCACGCCTCAGCGTTACGACTGGAGAGATCGCGCTGCGGTTCGCCGTCAATCACCACGAGTGGTGATGGTGCATCTGGAAGGTGTGACGAAAGCGCCTCTAGGCGGAGGTTGCTCCACGGAATTGCGTGACCGAACTCCGTGCCGAATTCAAACGTGAGCGTTCCGATCACACGCCCTGCGCCTGCAACTAGGCAGTTTGCGCAACGGCAGACAGCAATAGTGCGGTCACGCCCCGGCTCAAAACTGAGGTGCTTATAGAACGTTGCGGTGCCATACACCATGGCGTACCAAGCACCAGTGGCGTGGCTGATGCGCTTCAACGCGTCAACGGGAAGGTGCCCGTATGCCGCCTGCACCGCCTCAAGGATCTGCAGCATGTGGTGTGGGTCGTAATCAACACGCTCTAACGCCGCCTCTACTGGGCGCAGGTCAATCGTGCTCGCCTGTGCTGCGGCTGCGTTAGAAACTGTTCGTCCAGAGCGGCGCATCGCCGACTCTTCGCGGCGCTCGGCGTACTGCTCTGCAGGACCCCAATGCACGGCGTAGCGACCCTTCGTATCCGTGCCGCCCATGTCGATGCACTCAATTGGACACGCCTGTGCGCACTGGAAGCAGGTCTCGCACTTCAGCGTGCCGCGCTCGTCGGTGACGAGTTCAAGGCGGCCACGGTTGCGCGGCGGGATGTCGGGCTTCACCTCTGGATACATCACCGTCTTCTTCGGCTGGAAGAAGCGGGTCAGCGTGAGGCCCATCCCGCGGATGATTCCTGAGCCTGGAATTCGTGCCATCACTCCCCCTTTATGACGTCAGCAGCACGGCGGCAGCCGTGGCGAAAAGGTTGAGGAGCGACGCCGGGAGGAGCCACTTCCAGGCGAAGCCCATCAGCTGGTCAATGCGTGCGCGCGGAAGCGTGCCGCGCATCCAGACGAAGATGAAGATCAGCGTGAACGTCTTAAGCAAGAAGAAGAGGAGGTCGGCGATCGGCGGAAGCATCGCCCAGGCCCAGAAGCCGATCGCTGCTGTGGAGAGGGCGCCGAAGATCAAGAAGCCGCCGAGGAGCGCCTGCCAGCCCTTGATCTTTGAGCTCACCATGTAGATCGGTGCTGCGAAGAGGAGTGTTCCAGCGACTGGGGCGAGGCCGGCGAGGATCGGCAGCATGACGCCGAGGCTCCCAAGGTTCACGTTGATCTCTGGATTGAACGGAAGATTGATCGGCGCGTTGGAGCCGCCCAAAAAGAGTGCGGAGAAGAGTGCCGAGACGATGAAGACGTTGACGTATTCGGCGAAGAAGAAGAAGCCGAAGCGCATGCCGGAGTACTCCGTTGCGAAGCCAGCAACGATCTCCTGGTCTGCTTCGGTGTTGTCGAACGGCGTGCGATTCGCTTCGGCGGTGATCGCGATGAAGAAGATAATCGCCGCAAGTGGCTGGCGGAAGATGAACCAATCGAGCAGCGAGCCGCTCTGTGCCTCAACAATCTTCGGCAGCGAGAGTGTGCCCGTAAGAATGATGATGCCAACAACGGAGAGCGTCAGTGGAATCTCGTAGCTGATCGCCTGCGCTGCGGCGCGAATGCCGCCAAGCAGCGAGTACTTATTGAACGACGACCAGCCCGCCATCATCAGGCCGACCACGCCGAGACCACCGATGGCGAAGAAGTAGAGGAGGCCGAACTCAAGCCCAGCGCTTGTAAGATCCGGCGCAAATGGGATCACCATTACCGTCATGAAGCTTGCGAGGTAGACAACAACGGGGGCGAGGGTGAAGACCGGCACGTCAACGCTTGGCGGTGTGAAGTCTTCCTTCATCAGCACCTTGAGGCCGTGTACAACGCTCATGACGGCACCGGCGGGACCAATGCGGTCGGGCCCAATGCGGAGATTCATCAGCGCAATGATCTTCATCTCCATGTAGATCAAGAGGAAGGCAACGGGCACCGTCACAAGGAAGGTGATCACTGACGCGGCGAGGAAGCGAACGATCGGAAGGTTTGCGCCGATCGTTGCGCCGATAAACGGCCCAGCAACGATCAAGAGCGCGGTGAGTGCCGCGCCACCAATGGAGAGGATTGGGAGGAGTACGGCGAGCGCACGTCCGCCTGGCGTCAGTCGCGACCAGACCATCTGCGCGCCGCTCACTTGTCCACCCCACCCATCACTGGGTCAAGGCTGGCCATGACCGCCATCGTGTCAGCAATCAGGTTGCCGCGCGTCAGTGGGCCGACGAGTTGCAGATGGACGAATGACGGATCGTGGATGCGCATGCGGAACGGTTGATCTGTGCCGTCAGAGATTGCATAGACGCCGTATGCGCCGCGTGGCCCCTCTACCGCGCCAAAGGCGCGGCCAGGTCGTGGACGAATCAGTCGCGGAAGTTTTGCCATCACTGGACCGTCTGGCATTTCGTGGAGGACCTGGTCAATGATGCGAATCGATTCGCGAATCTCGTCGATGCGCACCATGTAGCGCGCAAGCGAGTCGCCTTCGTCGCGCGTCGGCACGTTGAACTCCAACTCTGGGTAGACGAGATACGGATGATCGCGACGTAGGTCGAACGGAACGCCAGTTGCGCGAAGGTTCGGGCCGGTGACGCCCATGCGCAGCGCCGTAGCCTGATCAAGCGTTCCGAGTCCGCGCGTACGACGCACGAAGAGTTCGTTTTCATTCATCAAGCCCGTGTTCGAGTCAATCTGCGCCGCAGCGCGGCTCATCCAGTTGCCGAGGCGGCTCATGAACTCGTGATTGAGATCGCCGTTCACGCCACCGATGCGGTAGTAGTTGTAGAGGAGCTTCTGCCCGGTGAGCGCCGCGAGCATGTCCACGATCTCGTCGCGCTCAATGAACGACCAGAGGATTGGTGTGATCCCGCCGAGATCGAGCGCCATCCAGCCCTGGAAGAGGGTGTGGCTGGCGATGCGGTTCAGCTCCATGGTGAGCACGCGAATGTACTGGGCGCGGCGCGGCACCTCCACGTCCATCAGCTTCTCGAAGGCGGCCACGGGAGCCGCCTCACAGAAGAGGGAGGCGACGTATTCGAGCGGGTCGGTGTAGCAGATCGCCTGGTGGTAGTCGGCGTTCTCGCAGAGCTTCTCTACGCCGCGGTGCAGGTAGCCGAGCACGGGATCGAGGTCCACCACCTGCTCGCCGTTCACCTTCACCACGATGCGTAGTACGCCGTGTGTTGACGGGTGCTGTGGTCCCATGTTGATGAACATCTCCCCGTCGCGAAGGTTGAGGAACTCCGCCTGGCGCTCGGTCTGCGCCGTTGGCGCTGGCTCGTACCACTCAGAGGTGGACGGGATCGCGATCCGCGGATCGTCGAGCGACGGGCGCGTCTGCTGTGTTGTCATGACTATGCCCCCGAACTCTTGCGCAGCGCCGTTGCGCGCGTAGCGTCGGCTGGCGTTCCGGCGCGCTCCATGTTGCGCACGCCTGCCGCAGGCGAGCGTGATGCATCGTCGGCCAAATAGAAATCTTTCCGTAGCGGATGACTCAGGTAGTCGTCTGGCATATAGATGCGACGCAGGTCGCGATTCCCTTCAAAGATGATGCCGAACATGTCGTACGCTTCGCGCTCCATCCACTCGGCGCCAGGCCAGAGTGAGACGAGTGAGTTGACGCGCGGTGCGCTGCGATCAACGCCAGGAACAATCACGCGCAGCCAATCACCCGTTGTAGATGATGAGAGGTGATAGACAATCTGCATCTCTTCGCCAGTATCTACTCCGCAAAGATCAATCAGCATCTCAAAGGCGAAGTTTGGTTCATCGTGGAGTGCGCGAAGTGTTGGGATTGCATCGGCGATACTGACGCGAATCTCTGTCTCATCAAATCGCTGACGAACAGGCGCGAGTAGTGTTGCGCCGAATCGCTCTTGTAGCACTGACGCGAGTGCGCGATCCATCAGATGCCATCCGGAACGGTTGGGCCAATGGCGCGCTCTGGCCAGTGGCCGCGACGATCTTTAATGAGTTGCTGCAGTTTCATCATCCCGTAGATGAGCCCCTCCGGTCGTGGCGGGCAGCCAGGAATGTAGACGTCAACCGGCATGACGCGATCAATCCCCTGGACGACGGAGTAGCTGCGCTTGTAGCGACCACCAGAGCAGGTGCAGTCGCCCATTGCAACAACCCACTTCGGTTCTGGCATCTGCTCCCAGAGACGAATCAGTGGCTCTGCCATTTTTGTTGTGAGTGTTCCAGCAACAATCAACACGTCCGCTTGGCGCGGCGATGCACGGAAGGGGAACATCCCCCAACGATCAATGTCGTTCTTTGGCGTTGCGGTGGACATCATCTCAATCGCGCAGCAGGCAAGGCCAGAGAGAAGTGGCCAGAGGCTGTTTGCGCGAATCAGATCAAGGACGATGTCCGCCTTTGTTGGAATTGCGCCGAGCGCACCGCTCCATCGCGCATCATCAACGCGTCCGTCACCGGTTGCGTCATAGCGTGCAAGCTCAAGGTTTGGATGTTGCGCGAGTGGGACGCCGCCGTATGCGCGCGGGTCATCTGTTGTCCAAAGCGTATTCGGCGTAACGATCGGCGCTTGGAGCCCCTTCTTCGGATCGCGCGTCATCGCCATGAGAGCACCCCCTTGCGCCAGGCGTAGCCGAGGCCGATGAGCAAGATGCCGATAAAGATCGCCATGGAGATGAGTCCGTCCATCAAGAGCAGCTTGAAGTTGAGCGCCCAGATGTAGATGAAGACGATCTCAACGTCGAAGGCGACGAAGAGGAGCGCGTAGAGATAGAAAGAGAGGCCGAAGCGGCCGTGGGTGTCGCCATAGGTGTCAATGCCGGACTCGTAGGGGACCTGCTTCCCGCGACTTCCGCGGGTGCGGTGGGAGATCAGCCAGGCGATGCCGATCGTCAAAAAGACGAACGAGACACCCGCGCCGGCGAAGCCGAGGACGTACCAGAGTCCGTTCATGCAGCTCCTCTGTTGGACCCCTGCTCCCGCGCTGCGCCCCGTGCGGGACGAAGGGTGGATCCTTCGAAGATTCTAGACGAGGGGGCGAATCGGAGCCGCCGCTCCAGGGAGCGGATTGGCGGGGTCCGCCATGCGTGATCTGTGCTCAGGACTGCCGAGGGCGAAGAGCTCAACGGCGAAGCCCCCCATGCCTCGCGGGTTCATCAGGTGGGCGAGGGCGGAGCGAAGGGCGATCGCCCCCTCGAGGGTCGCCTCTGGCCCCCGTCGCAGTCGGTCGATCTCGTCGTCCAGACCCGCCCCGGCGAGCAGCGCCGCCTGGCTGGTGGACGCGACTGGCTGGAGCCCCGCAGCGGTGGCGGCCTTGCGCAGTGCGGTGAGATCCACGTGCGCGGTCAGGTCGCGCTCGCCCGGCTCACTCAGTAAATCAGCGGTGGCGCGGTGGCTTTGATAGGCGAGTGCCGTCCCTGCCATCCGGCTCGCCGCATCGCGAAGCGTCACGCCATCGCGCCCGTAATCAATCACCGCCACGAGGCCGCTCGTAATCCGCGTTGCGGCCTCGCGAAGCCACGCATCAAATACAAAGCAGGCTTCGGCGAGCTGCCCTTCAGCAAGTGGTGCGCCGAAGTGCTCCGCTACGCGCTGTGCCTCGCTCGCATCAAGCTCGCGCTCAACCCAGACTCTTGTCACGCCGTCTGCGGCGAGCCCAACGCACCGCTCTGACACTCCGTGCACTGCTGCGGCACGTCCAACATAAATGTTGAACGGAAGCGCATCAAGATACTCATTAGCAACCACTATCCCAGCAACTGGCGGCGCATCGGCGTAAACGAGGACTGGCGCGCCGTTCTGCTGTTCGCTAGTTACTGCACTGCGTAACTCCTCACTACGAAATGTGTTTACATCAATCGGTTGAATCTCCAGTGCGTTTATCAGCGGTGATTCATCTCGGCGCAGCTGTGCAATCAGCGCAAGGGCGAGTGTCCCCGATCCTGCGCCGTACTCAACCCAGCGGAATCGCGTGGGCTCACCAGCCCTGCGCCAGACTTCGGTTGCCATCCGCGCAAGCGCGGAACCGAGAAGCGAGTGCAGTTCTGGCGCCGTAATGAAGTCCCCTTCTCGACCAGCTCGCACCCGCTCCGTTACGTAGTACCCAAGGCCGGGCTCTGTCAGCGCGCGCTCCATGAATCGTGAGAACGACATTGACCCGCCCTGGGTGATCTCCGCGTTGATGCGAAGGTCAAGTTCTTTGCTCATCGTGTATGCCGCATGGTTAGCGCCGATAGTGACGACGGCCGGTGAAGACCATCGCCATTCCGTTTCGGTTTGCGATCTCAATCGCCGCCGCATCGCGCCGTGATCCGCCAGGCTGCACGACCGCCGTGATGCCGGCTGCGGCCGCGGCGCTGATCCCCTCTGCGAATGGGAAGTAGGCATCACTTGCCAGCACCGCGCCGCGTGCGCGATCACCAGCGCGCTGCAGCGCAATCTCAACTGCAACGCGGCGGTTGACCTGTCCCGCGCCAATGCCGAGCGTTGCGGCGTTGCGCGCAAGGACGATCGCGTTGGAGCGGACGTGTCGAACAACTCGCCAAGCGAAGAGCAGATCGGTGAGCTCCTCGAGTGTTGGCCGCCGCTCAGTTACTACACGAAGTTCTCCGCGTTCAATCGCGCCGTGATCGCGCGTTTGAAGAAGAAGATCAGAGCCAAGCCCAAGGATGTCAAGGGTGGTTGGGTTTGCGGCGGTGTATAGAAGCACGCGGAGATCTTTTCTTGTTGCGAGCGTACTTGCAGCGCTCTCGTCAGCAACGCTTGGCGCGACCACCGCTTCGTAACTTCCGTTCGCGATCTCTGCGGCTGTTGCCTGATCAATGGGTGTGTTCAGTGAAATGATGGCGCCAGTTGTTGCAGCGCTATCTGTTGCAAGCGCACGCCGTAATGCGCCGAGCGGCGTCTCAGCGGTGGCAACGCCGATCGGATCGGTGTGTCGAATGAGCGCGGCGCTTGGAATTGGCAGGTCGGCAACGAGTCTCGCGCCAGCATCAAGGTCAAGAAGATCGTTGAGCGTTGGCTCTGCTCCTTGGACGAGCTGCGCGCTGAGCAGCCCAATGGTTGCCTGATCGGCACGCCGATATGCGGCGGCCCGTTGGTGCGGATTCTCTCCATGCGCAAAGCTGCGCGTTCGTTCAAGGAGGATCACCTCGTGTTCTGGCAGCTGATCGCCACCGCGCGCAACCGGAGCGAGCGCAGATGCCGCCGAAAATGCCGCGCGCTGCACCAGTCGTTGTCGCGTCGCGCTGGCAACCCCCTCTCCTCCGCGTGCCAGCGAGAGCGCGCCGATCAGGTCGCCCGCATCGGCTGGGTCGGTGAGGAAGAGTGGCGTGTTTGCGCTCATGCTGAGCGCGCGGGTTATCGCCGCCAGGGACTCGCGCACATCACCCGCGCCAAGTGGCGCAACAAGGAGGTCTGCTGGGGCGAGGCTGCGGATCGCTGCGTCGAGCGCGGCGGCCTCCAGTGGATCGTGGGGGACCCCCTCACGGTTAAGCTCCTCGCTCAGTGCCGCAGGCGCCTGGATCTTGGCTCCCTGCGCTGCGAGCGTGGCGAGCGTTGGGGTGAGACGCAGAAGCGCAGGCTGTGCTGGCGTGGCGACAACGAGGACCCGCATGGGGGCGATGATGGCATACTCCTCAAGCGAACCGACCACTTGTCGGATCAACTGAAGCATGAGGTAACGCAATGGCGCAGTGGCCCTGGGAGTATCTCTTCGTCGCACTGAATGCGCGGCTCGGCACCTTCTACACGCCGTTCTGGGTGGTCAACCTCGCCCTCTTCATCATGACAATCGTTGCGTATGCGGCTGCAACACGCGGCTCACGCGCCAAGGGTGTGCTCAGCGATGAGTGGGAGTACCTGCTCTGGATCGGCGTCAGCACCTTCGGCCTCAACCTCATCTACGCCGCATTCCAGTGGTACGGCATCTTCCCGATTACCACCACGCTGATCGGCTTCTATCTGCTGCGTGACACCGTCGTAAACCGCTTCCCTCCACAGTTCGCCGGTGAGGCTGCGCATGAATCGATGCTGCGCACGCGTCGCCAGGTGAGCGACGGCATTGAGGCAACGATCAAGCGTCCGAACCGCCGCAGCGGCAGCAAGAAGCGCTGAGCTTCACGCGGTGGAGATCCGCCGCTTCGGCCCTGGTAACCGCCGCACAGAACGTGAAGCTGGCGCGATTGGCGTCACCAGTGCCCTCTTGCACGCTGGCGGAAATGCGCACATCACCGAGATCGCGCTGAGCGATCGCGCTGCACTTGGACCGGTTCGTAGCCCGAACGACGGCCTGCTAATCGTCATTGAGGGTGGCGGCTGGCTCGCACTTGCCGATGAGCGTCAACGCGTTGCGAGCGGTGAAGCGGTTGCGCTTCCAGCGGGAGTCGAGCGACTCCTAGCGACCGATGGGGTTCCGCTTCGCGCGATCTTGGTCGAGTTCGCCTCTGCTCATGCGCTTGAGCAGGGCGTAGGCGAGTAGTACAACGCCTGCGAGCAGCGCGAGTGCGGATAGCGCTCCGCCGCCAGCTGTTGCAGCATCGTCTGGCTTCTCGAGCGTCACGCCAAACTGAAACGCCCATGTCCATGTTGGGAGAATCCCTTGATAGAAGTTATGGATGCCAGTTGGGAGCGGGAGCCCTGACCAGTTCGGATACCAGACCAGCGCAACGCCAGCGATTAAGATGAGTGCCCAGCGGAAGATGCGCCGCGCATCTGTGACGCGCTGGATTGACCAGGCAACGTACGCGACCGGGATGAGCAGCGCTGCGCCGATGATCGGGCCCGGTGTTGCAAAGCCGCCAGCGGTACAGACCTGACTCTTTGCGTAGACATCAAGGACGCCGGCAGCGGAGCAAAGCAGACCAGTCAGCGACCAGAGGAGCGGGGCGGTGAGCAACAGTGCGCCGATTCCGATTCGTGTGAGGCGCGCGGCGAGCGCGTCTCCACGACGAAGATCGGCGAGCAAGAGTGCGAGTGAGATGAGTGCGATCTGCGACGACGGAAAGTAGTGGTACTGGAACGCGGCACGGTCAATTCGCGCCCACGGGAGCCAGAGTGCGAAGTAGAGAATCAAGACACTCGCTAAGCCAGCGCTTCGCTGCCTCCACGCTTGGATCGCAATCCACGCGGTGCCTGCAGCGCCAAGAATCCGCGATGCAACGTTCCCTCCGTCGTAAACGGCGCCAGTCCATCCGCCGATCGCTGCGTAGCTCTCCTGAGAGAACCAGACGGGCTTCAAGTCGAGTGGCCACGCCCACCAGGGTGAGCTCGCAGCGTGCGCAACACGTAGCGTGTCGTGATAGCGATACATGGATGAGGTGAGGTCGATAAGCGTCTGCCCTGTGTTCCCTGGCGGCCATCCCGGAACAATCTGGTTGCCGAGCGCTGCCCACGGAAGGTAGCTCAGCAGATAGACGCCGATCGGGAGTATGACAAGCGCGAGCCCAACAAGGAGCGCCTCTCCGCTGAACGCGGCGAAACGCGACGCGGCGTGTAACGAGAGATCCGCGCGACGAAGGAGCCCAGCGCGCCAGGCGGCGACGGTTGCAGCAGCCACTGTCGCTACCGCCATCAAGAGGAAGGGGAGGTTCGGAATGCGCGTGCTCTCCGCACTCCGTGCAAGCGCGGGTGGCAGGAGGAGCGCCCCAAGGAGGACGAGTCCGCCCACCACAACAACTCTTCCTCCAGCGCTACGTGAGAGCCAAGCGGCTCCAAGCGCGCCGATTCCGTAGATCGCCACCCACTTACTCGCGAGCGCCACGCCGAGCGTTGCCCCTGTGACGAGCAGGAGGAGTGCTTTCGAACGTGTGGTGTGCGCACGACCCTGCAGCCATGCAACGAATGCACAGCATGCGGCGAGTAGTGCGGCGAGTAGGTAGACGTCGTTCATGCCAACGCGGCTCTGCACAAACCCGGCGCCGTCAAGGAGCGCGAGGCTGCCAACAAGCGCCGCCACATCGCGGCGCTCAGTGAGGAGCCGCGCGAGAAGGGCAAGGAGGGCCGCAACTAGTGCGCCGGCGATGACTCCAGGCCATCGCCATCCTGCCGTGAGGTCGCCCACGGAGAGCTGTGCGATCTCTCCGCTTTGCCAAGCGACCAGTAGTTCACCACGACCGCCGTTCGGCAGTTCAGAGGAGGCGTCGAGCGCGGTGCCCGCAATCTCCGTTGATGCTGCGCCGTCGCTGACACCGCTGCTCAGCGGAACGTCAGCGAACCGCGCGTTACCGTTCGGCTCAATAGTCCAAAGTGCGGCTCCCGCCGAACCAGGCGCGATGGCGTGAATGATCCGCGTTGCGCTGTTTGCCACGATTGCCGTTGTGCCAGGGATTGCGATCTTCTCTATCTCATATGCTGGGCCGCCCTCACGGATCGTATATACGACGATTTCATCAGCGGCTGCTGCGTAGATTTTTGGCGTATCAAACCAGTTAACCGCAGTAATGCTCCGTATGCCGCCAGGTCGTGCACTTACCTCTGCGCCGCTTAGGTTTTCTGCACTCATCACAGTGATGCCATCCTCGCCAGAAGCAACGACTCGATCTTCCCCCTCTGCCTGAACGAGGACGAGATCGGACGCGCCGCGCACCGGCGCGGTTGCCTCCAAAACTCCGTTGGTGATGCGGAGTACCTGATCGCCCGCCGCAACAAAGAGCGTCTCCCTGAACGGAGTGATCGCAGTGGCTCCAACCGCTGTGCTGCTCCACTGGCGTATCTCTCCCGCCGCGCCACTCTTAGCCCCCTGCGCTGACGCGTGGAAGATCTCTCCGCTCTCGGTCACGCCCCAGAGCGAACCATCATCTGCGGGGGCAAGGTGTGTGACGCCGGGGATGCTGATAGATGCAACGAGCGCACGTGTCTCAGCGCGCAGAACGTCAACGCGATCTGGTGTTGCAACCCAGATCAGCGCGCTGGTGTTTGCTCCCTCAGGTCGTGAAGCGATAGCTGTGATTGATGTTCCGTAATCACTTCTACCATCAACGCGCGGCGCGCCGAAGAGTTCGAGTCCAGCAGCAATCGCGTATTTTGCAACGTGCGGATGTGTGTACTCATAGATTGCGTGCGGGTCGTCGTAGCGCCAGAACTGCATAAACTCGGTTGCGGTACGCACGTGATAGACCTCGTCAAACTCAAAGCGCGTCGGCTCTCCAACGCGCCAACCACGAAGTGAGAGCGCCGTGACGGCGATCACAACGATCATCCAGAGATCGACGCGGTTGAGCGACGTTCGTGGCGCAGGACGCTGGGTGGGCGTGCGCAGCTTGATCGCCGCGGGAGTTGGCGTGGCGACGCGTGTTCGTTCAGGTTGCGCACGGAATAGCTGCCAGCCGCTTGCGCACAGCGCGTAGAGCGAGAGTGCGGCCACGAGCAGTATTGCGGTTGGCGTGTGGAGCGCGTCAGTAAGCGGGCCAAGGTCTGGCAGCCCAGGGTTCTTCAGGTAGTCAAGGGTCAGCGCGCCCCAGCTGTTCATTAGAAGGGCGACTGCGACAGCTGCAGCGATCGGTCGCCAGCGCGGTAGCGCCGCGGCGAGCGCAAGCGTGAGTGGGATCGCTGGGTAGAGGTATCGCTCATGAACGCGTGTCGGCAACACAAAAAAGGCGATGGCGATGAACGTGAGGGCGGCAACAGTGCGCACCCTGTCGTCGCTCCGCGCCGCCCAGAGCGCCGCAAGGATGGCGCCGATGAGGAGTGCGGCGCCATAAAAAACGGCTGGCGGTCCGCCCGCAATAAGTGGCGCAAGGTCGCTCCCCCAACCGCCGTTCAGGAGAAGCCCAGTACCGTCAGTACTGACAAGCGCCCAGGGGCTCCACGCGTTGACGCTGAGATACGGGTAGTTCCCCGCCGCCTCACCGACCTTGCCGATCACATCCACCACAGTGAGCCCGAACGGGAAGGCGACAAGGGAGACGACCGCCGTGCCAACGAGTCCGGCCAGCACCACGCCCCACGGGTCACCTGCACGGCGGGCGCGAATCAGGGTGAGAACGGCGAGTAGTGGAATCAGGATGCCGAACTGTGGTTTCACCACAGCGGCGAGTGCGGCGAGTGCGGCGGCGCGAAGTGTTTTGCCGCGAATTAGCTCGGAGGTGGCAAAGAGAAGCAGTGTCGTTCCAACAGAGTCAACTTGACCCCAGACCGCGGAGGTGAGCCAAATGATTGGCGTGAAGGCGAGAAGGAGCGCCACGCCTCGTTGTGCGCGAGCCGAGGCTCCAAGATCAGCAGCGAGGCGCACAGTGGCAAGGATCAGCAGTGCGTCCGCAAAGATGGCGGGGAGTTTTACCAGCGCGCCGGGGTCGAAACTTGACGTAAGCGCGCTACTGATCGCACTGAGTGGCCAGAGTATCCAGAGGTAGCCTGGGAGGTAGTCAAGGAAGTAGCCTCGCGCGTACGCCCCCCACGGCCCGTTCGCGCCAAGGTCTGCGGCCCAACTCCTAAATGCGTTGAGGTCTGCCGCGAACCCAGCGTCAGCCGAGAGAATCGCGTATGCGATGATGAACCGCAGCGTGACCGCGCAGGCGATGATGAGTCCGATGCTCGTGCTGGTAGGCCAGCCGTACGTTGAACTCTCCTTCGCGCCGTTCATGCTGTGAGTGTAGCCGCGGAGGAAGAGTATGCCGATACTGATTGATGAGCTCTCCCTCTTCTTCCCGTGCCATAACGAGGAGGAGAACCTTCTCCCGCTTGTCGACGAAGCGCTCGCCTCGCTCTCCACGCTCGCTACGCGTTATGAGGTGATCATCGTGGACGATGGCTCTACTGACAACACCGCGGCGGTTGCGGCGAGCCTTGTTGCGGCACATCCGGGGGTGGTTCGCTTAGTTCGCCATGAGGTGAATCGTGGATACGGTGGTGCGCTTCGTAGCGGTTTTGCCGCTGCAACGATGCGCCGCATTGCCTTTGCAGATGGGGATCGTCAGTTCCGTGTTGCAGACCTTGCGCTCTTGCTACAAGTTTCACGCGAGCGCAGTGCGCCGGTGACGGTGGGGTTCAGGCTGCGCCGTGCAGATCCGCTAATCCGACGAGTGTACGCGGGCGTCTATCGTTTTGCGAACCGTTTCTGGTTCTCGCTCAACGTGCGCGATGTTGACTGTGCGATGAAGCTCTTTGATCGCAGTGTGTTGACTAACGTTTCAGTTGCTTCAAATGGCGCCTTCTTCTCTGCCGAACTACTCATTAAACTCCGCGCCTTGGGTGTAGCCGTTGCAGAGGTTGGCGTCCCGCACTTTCCACGTACCGCTGGGTCGGCGAGTGGTGCGCGGCTCAGCGTGGTGCTCAAGGCGGTCAGAGATTTCTGGTCGCTCAGGTTCGCCCTCTGGCGTGATCGCGACGCTGCGCTCCGTCACGGAGAGCCGCTCCTCTAGATCAGCTCGCTGGTGTCCCTTCTTCTCCGTCGAGTGAGTTAACGAATTCACGGAAGAGCGAGAGGCGCTCCTCTTCTGCAGCCTCAGGAACAATCCCTTCTGCGGCGAGCAGATCGAGTGAAATAAAGATCGGCGCGTTTGCGCGGAGGGCGAGTGCTACGGCGTCACTTGGTCGTGCGTCGAGCTCCTGCACCGCTCCACCAGTTGGTGCAACGAGCATTCGCGCGCGAAAGGTTTCGTCGCGGAGCTCAAGGATGCGTACCTCACGGAGTTCGGCGCCGAGCGCGCTCATCATCAGTGTTGCAATGTCATGAGTGAGGGGTCGTTCTGGCCGGACGCCCTGGAGGTGGTAGGCGATCGCGTTCGCCTCGTTCGGTCCGATTGGGATCGGTAGGTAGCGCTGTTCCTCAGCGTCGCGGAGAAGCAGGATGTGCGTCCCCGAAAGCATCTGGATGCGAACCCCTTCAACAATCGCGCGTCGTAGATCCATGGGTTGATGATCCCACCCTTCCCCTCTCCGTGCGCGGGCGGCACGGAGAGCGGTCCCTTACGGTTGTGTGCTCGGCAACTCAATCACTGGAACAGCGGTAGGTGCAGCCGAGGGGTCGCCGCCTGGGGTGATTCCCGTGCCGAGTACGGCACTCCGAATCCGAGCCCCCTCAGCCCAGACAAAGGTTGGTGCGCCACCGTCTGTTGCAAGGGAGATGTATCCGCCAACTATGTTGAGCGCGGCGGCGTCTGTTGAGAGGAGTCTGTACTGCGCGAGCACGCTGCCGGAGCTCCCCTTGTTGTAGGCGAGCATGCGCTGGTTCGTGTTATCCCAGGCATAGATCACGCCGGTCCTGCTCGCGCCAGCAGAGAAGATGAAGCTGATCTTCGGAGCGCTGCGGAGCGCACCATCGCCGGGATCTGCGGGTGTCCACTCGTCCATCGCGCCGCCAACATACCGGCGAATTGCGCCGTTCTGTGAGAGGTAGAGATCGCCATCAATCGCGAGCGCTTCAACGCTTGCAAGTGACGTTGGGTTGATGAGGTATCCGGTTGGTGGTGCGGGATATCCGGTGCCGTCCGGTGCCGGGGCGTAGCGAAGGATCTGTCGCGCGGACGGATCAACCGCGTAGAGGCGGTAAAGGCCCGTCCCTTCATCTGCGGCGAATCCTGAGATGATTTTTACGTCGCTCCCCCAGAGCTCTCCGTCACGCACGCGAAGTTTCACGATAGTCCCCTTGCCGCTGTTGTCTGCTGGTCGCCAGCGCCAAAGGTTTGAGGATGCGTCAAAGATTACGAGATCTGGACCAGCTGACATGATTGTCTGCGCACGCCCCGTCCTGCTTCCATATAAGTCATAGCCTGGCTGGAAGACCACTGTGGCTCGCGGGTTTGGCTGCGCTGCAGGATCAACACGGTATACCGCGCCCGAGAAGTTATCGATGATGTATGAGTAGCCGTCTGGGCCTTGAGTGATCCCAGTAATGGCGATTGGTACGCTCGCCGAAGAGAAGTCGAACACCTCCATCACTGTTGCCTCTGTGAGGAAGAAGATCTTGTTGAGCGCCGGGGACATCTGGTCTCTCAGCGCTGCGATCTCTGCCGCTGATGCCCCGCCAGCCTCTGCATTATTCAAACTTTCCGTAGCGGCGATCAGCAGTTTTCGCACGCGCTCTGGATCATTAACAAGAAGGTTGGTTGTTGGGTTGAGCGCCTCTTCTACTGCGCGGCGCGCTTCGCTCATTGCAATGCGCGCCGACGCTGCGTCATCAAGGTTCGGGTTCGCCTGGTTTAGGTAGATAGCCGCCCCTCCGCCAAGCGCTGCGATCAACACCGTTGCGAGGAGGGCTGAGGCGGCAAAGCGACGACTTCGAGTCGCACGCTCTTCGGCGGATTGTCGCTTCGCTACGTGTTCAGGGCTGAGTGTTGGCGGGGCCTCCTTGGCGGCGAGTCTCGGGAAGCGCGCTTCTATCTTGGCGACAAGCCGAGCGGCGGCACGCTGGATTGGTGATGGCGCCGTCAGAACCTTCTCAGCCCAGGATCGTTCAGCTCGTGGTTCGGCTCCGGGGCTGCGCTCGGCACGTGCCTTCGCCGCCCTTCTTGTAGCGTCACGGGCGCGCGCCTCTCGGCTTGGTCGTTCTGGGCGCGGCTCTGCTCCGCGCGGGGTGGCACTTGCGCGAACTCCACCGCCGCGGCGCACAGCGATCACCTCTTGTGCCGCTCGATCGATCGGCGTATATGGGGTTGTCTCCCCGTCTGGTCGGCGTGGCTCCGCTGTTGGTTTTGGCGGAACCGCAGCGGCGATCTGTTCGCTCCGCTCGTCGTTTCCTTCCTCCCAGCGAACGCGGGCCCTCGCTTTTGCCTGTGCGATGTTGTCCGCCGGAATTGTAAAAAGTGTCTCCTCTCGCTGTTCCCCTCTTTGGCGGATAGTTGTTGCAGGTGCATGTAGTGCGAGGACGATGCCGAACGGGCCCTCGGCTCCTTCGTCACCTGCAGAAACTTTTAGTAGTGCGGTGGCCTCCTCTGTTGTTTTCGCTAGCGCGATCCGGTCGCCTTCACTGATGGGCAGCCTCCCGACCGTCACGCCTTGCCGCGTAGCTGAAGCCGCCTTCGCCCCAGGTGCGCCCCCCGGAAGGGTGATCGTGACGCGACGCGTCTCTCTCAACACAAGTGCGGCGGCGCTGATACCGCTCGTTGTTGCCGCCCATGCTTCTCGTGAAAGCATGCCCGCCATGCAGATCTCGCTCTTCTCGCCAAGGGTGGTGCGTAGTTTTGTAATGATGTTGCGCGCACGTTCCGATGTGCTTACGCCTGTGCTGGTATCAAATGTGTCTAGTGCCTCTTCTACCGCCGCTCGTCCAGCTCGGTCGGTTAAGTTCGGTGCGAAGATGATGACCGCGCGCGCGCCAAGCGTTCGCTCCTCCGTTGGTGTTGTTGGCATGCGAAGAAGAAGCGCACAGTTGTTCCTAACCGCCACACCTGATGGGGTAAGGACGCTGGTTGGGCGAGGGGTTTGCGCGGTCATTGGGGGAGGATACGCCTACTCGTTTTCAGTACGTTCGTTACTAAGGTTTGCGAGGCGGACAGAGATGCCGAGTGCGCGTAGTTCGCCACCGCGCTGCGTGTAGAGGCTTGCCACTTCGGTGCCGCGAAGGTGGAGCTCTTGCGCAGCGGCGCGGTCGTCTGCTTCAACAATCAGGCGCCCGCGCTCGCTTCCAACCATCCGGCATCTTTTCGCCAGATGGGGGGCGATCTCGCTCAGCACGCTGGTGAGTAGGGTTGCCTGTTGTGCAAGCGCTAGTTCGGCCTCAAACCCAAGCGCGCGCGCCGCCTCTGGAATCAGCGAACCGATTTGCTGCGGCCTTCCTTTGCGGGGCTTTTCATTAGGCACTGCGTACCTCACTTCCGTTTGCGCCACGCGTGATCTCGCTGCAGACACTTCGTCTCACCAAGCGTGGAACAAGGTCCTTGAGTGCCGTCGTCGTGATGATCGCTTGCGGGAGTGCGGTCAGACGTTCTACAAGGTGGTCTCTCCGATCAGGGTCGAGCTCGGAAAAGGCGTCGTCAAGGAGGAGGAGTGGGGGGCGCCCAGCGCTGTCTGTGAGTAGTTCAATCTCGGCGAAGAGGAGTGCGATCAGGAGACTGCGCTGTTGTCCGCGCGAGGCGATGGTTGCCAGGTTGCGTCCACCGGCGTGAAAGGCAAGATCGTCTCGGTGTGGCCCAACAAGCGTGTGGCCCTGGTATCCCTCGCTCTCCGCCGTCTCGTCAAATGATTGGCGTAGCCGCGCCGCAGCATCCGTTGCGCTTTCGCCCGATTGGTGTTTCTCTCGCGACAGATAGTGCGCGGAGAGCGGTTCCTCTTCTGGTGCAACCTCGCGGTGTGCCGCGCTGAGCGGCTGGGCGAGTGCGTCGAGTAGAGCGAGGCGCGCCGTGACAAGTTCGGCGCCGCTTTCAATTAGGAGCGTGGTCCAAGGTGCCATCTCAGCCGCGGCGGCTCGGCGTGCCGCTCCGTCGCTCTCGAGTGCCTCCTTCAGGAGCCTGTTGCGCTGCTTCAGTGAACGCTCGTATCTCGTGAGCGCTGCGCGGTAGCCGGGGCGCCACTGGATCGCGATACGGTCGAGCGCCGCGCGGCGGATTGCGGGGGCTCCAACAACGAGCCCTGTCTCTTCTGGAACAAACGTTGCGACCTTGAGCCGCTCGCCGAGCGCCTCACTGCGGCGGGCGGTGCCGTTTAGGCTGTACCTGGTCCGCCCCGCTCGCCCGATCTCCACAGTGAGGACGGAGTGCGCGAGCGGGTCGTCTGCGTGCTCGCCGTTGTCGCGTACGCCCACGCCGATCAAGCCGTTCTCGGCCCCCTCTTGTACGAGTTCGCGGAGCGGAGAGGCGCGGTGCGAGCGTCCGGTGGCGGCAACCAGAAGCGCCTCAATCACGGTGGACTTGCCGGCGCCATTCGCCCCCCAAAGGATTTGTGGTCCTCCAGCAAAGGCGATGTCGCCTGCTGTCCAACTGCGAACCTGCTGTAGGCGCACGCGCTCAATCATCGCTCTCCTCTCGGCGGCGTGCGCCTGACTCGCCCTTCGCCATCCGGTTGCCCCGGTCGGTCACTACGGCTCAGGCCGGCCGCCTTGGCTCAGGAAGGGGTGCGCACCGGCATAACAACGTGGAGATAGTCGCGCCCGTCAAGCGGGCGGAGTAGCCCTGGCGCAATTGGCCCGGTGAGCTCTAGCGAGAATTGATCCGCCTCAACGCGCGAGAGCACATCAACGAGATACTTCGCATTAAACGCGATGGTGGTTCCTTCGCCTTCAACCTTTGCCTCAACGTGCGCAGCGTGGTCGCCAACATCCGCAGCAGCGGTGATGTCGATTGCGCCGCCGCCCTCTGTTGTGATCGCGAACCTGACGATGTGGGCGGAGGCGTCAGCCACAACTTGTGCAAGCTTCACGGCGCGAAGGAAGTCGTCACGGACGATGATCGCTTTGGTCGTGTGCGTTGTTGGGATCACTTGCTGGAACGGCGGGAACTGCCCGTCAATCAGGCGGCTCACGAGCATCGTGTCGCCGAGCTTGAACTGCAACTGGTTCTTTGCTGGCGTCAAGGTGATCTCCACCAGCTCATCAACGTCGGCGAGGAGGCGGAGGAGCTCAGCGTAAGCGCGCGCCGGAACAATCACGCTTGTCTCTGGTGCCGCTTCGGCTAGTGCTGCGCCGGCCACCGCGATGCGGTAGTTGTCCGCCGCGGCGAACGTTGCCTTCTCCCCAGTGAACGTTGTAAGGACGCCGGTAAGAATTGGGCGCGCCTCGTCGCCGGCGGCGGCGAAGACGGTGGAGTCGAGTGCGGCACGTAGCGCTTTCTGGGTGATGCGCGCCGTAACGCGCTCGCCTGCGGCGCCAACTTGCGGGAAGTCGTCGGCTGGCGTGGTGCGAAGGTGTGATGCGCTGCGGCCACACTTGAGGTGAACTCGTCCGTCGGCCAGCAGCTCAATGTCGATCTTTTCGTTAGGCAGGCCGTTGACAACGTCGCTAAGAAGGCGCGCTGGGATGGTTGTCGCCCCTTTCTCTTCGATCTTTGCTGGGACCCAGTGGGTGACGGCGATCTCGAGGTTGGTTGCAACAAGGCGAAGGCCGCCGTCTTCCGTCCCTATGTAGACGTTGGAAAGGATCGGAAGCGTGTTACGGGAGGCCACCCCGTGGCCGACCACAGAGAGGCCCCGCGCGAGGTGCTCCTGGACCACTGAAAACTTCATCGTTCCCTCCACATCTAAACCAGAGCGTCTGGCTC
>CALMIH010000075.1 GCA_937864085.1 uncultured Chloroflexota bacterium | reverse complement strand
ATACTCAGGAAGGCTGATGCACTGGTCAAGGTCCACACCCACGGAGTACTTATCCGCGTCAAGCATTGCCTGATACGAACCATTGCCCGTAGTGCCCGCAACCGCATGTACAACGTCTGCGCTCTGGCCCATGAAGCCTTCTGCAACCGTCTTGCCCCAGACAATGTCATTGAATGGTGCTGCCGTGTTTGGGTTGAACTGCCCCTCAGCCTTGACTGGATCCCAGCCCAAGACCTTGACTGCAGTTCCCTTCTTCTCCGCGTAGTAGTTCGCGCCAGCTACCCAGCCATCCATGAACCTGGTTACGCCTGGGTATGGTGCTCCACCGTACGTGGCGATCGTCTTGGTTGAGGAGATGCCAGCTGCAAGGTATGCAGCAAGCATTGAAGCCTCGTCAATCTGGAAGTCGATGCCGGTGAAGTTTGCTGGAACGGTGCCGTCCTCAAGCGCCCAGGTGGCGTCCACCCAACCGAATGAGATGTCAGCGTTGGCTGGATCAAGAGCGATCGCCTGCAAGGCGGTGCCCTGGTTATAGCCAACGGCGATGACGGTGTTGCAGCCCTGGTCGACCAGCTGCTGAATGTTTGGCGAGTACGACGAATCGTCGACTGCCGTTGTGTAGGCAACCTGGAAGCCTTCGGCCTCAAGCGCCTGCAGGCCTTCGTAGGCTGACTGGTTGAAGTTCTTGTCCGCTGGACCACCGGTGTCCAACGAGAGGCATGCCTTGTAGTCAGCCTTGCCAGCTTCTACTGAGGCGGATGGTGACTCGGTCGAACCGCCGCAGGCGGCAACGACGAGCACCAGCATGGTGAGGAGCGCGAACATTCGCGTCTTCATCTTTATGTAGCCCTCCGCTATTACTGCTTGCCTAGGCGCAACGCGCCACAGGCGGGCCAGCACTGTGCTGGCCACTGGCGGCATTCTGCCTCATTCCTCCCTGATTTGCGCTCAGGTTCCATCCGCCCACGAAGGGGGGCGGGCAGCCGAGGTTATTCGTGCGAGGAGAGGCGTGTCTTGCGCCAGCTCGTGAAGCGCTGCAGAAGGGCCTCGCGCAGGGGTTCAGGAGCAAACGCGGCCTCGTATCCTGCATGCGCGATCTCCAGCAACTCTGTAACAGAGGCGCCGAGCCGGCGTCGAACGCGACCGTACTCCTCACTCAACGTCAGGTCGCTGACAACCAGATCGTCCGTGTTGAGGGTGACGCGGAGGCCGCGACGGTGGAGGGTGAGAATTGGAAAGTCGCCGTACCCCGAGACGATCGCCGCCTGCACGTTGCTTGACGGACAAAGATCGAGCACCACGCCACGGGCGATCAGCTCATCGCAGAGTGCTGGGTCCTCTACTGCAACGGCCCCATGCGCGATGCGCGCAGGCTTGACGTCGAGCGCGCGGCGCACCTGCGCCGCGCCACCCCACTCGCCAGCATGCAGGGTGATCGCAAGGCCGCCGTCGCGCGCAACATCAAATGCGTCCTTAAAGGTGAGTGGATCCGGGAAGGCCGCTTCACGCCCAGCGAGATCGAAGCCAGCCACACCGAGATCTTTTGCCGCAACCGCAGCGGCGGCGAGCGCGCGGTTCTCCTCCAGGCTGTGCGACCGGAGTGCCGTAATGATGAGGCGCACCTCAACGCCACACGCAGTGGCGGCGGCGTTGGCCCCCTTTGCAACTGCAGCGATCACCTGCGACTGCGTCAGTCCTTTCGCCGTGTGCAGATGAGGACCCCAACGCAGCTCCATATAGACCACGTTCTCTGCCGCCTTCGCGCGAACCAGATGATCCGCAGCGCGCTCCAACGCCTCAGCATCTTGGAGCAGTGCGATCGGTAAATCGAAGGCGCGCAGCAGGTCGGCCTGATCAGCGCAGCGCTCAGGGGCAACGAGTGCGGCGCGCATCCCCGCCCAATCGCGCGGTGCCTCAACGCCACGCGTCTTCGCAAGCTCGAGCGCAAGGCTCGGATCAAGCGAGCCGTCAAGATGTAGGTGCAGCTCCGCCTTCGGCATCTCCGTGAAGAGACGAAGATCGTCGTCGGCGCGCGCGAAGCGTGGCTCGCCGCCCCCCTGCTCGCTTCTGCTCATTGCGCCACCCCTCCCCTTGCCTCAACTTCGTGCGCAGAGGATACTCTCCCCATGAGCCTCTCACTCCCCACCGCAACAGATTCGCGCGCGCTGGCCGGATGGCTCCGTGACGTCACCCCGGTTGATCGCATTGGGATTGAGGAGCGCGTGGCGGCGCTGAAGACTCGCTCGATCAAGAAGTCGACCAAGGTCTGGGCGCTGCGGCTTGCGATCAGCATGTGCGACCTCACCACGCTGGAGGGGAAGGACACTCCGGGGAAGATCAGGCAGCTCGCCGCCAAGGCGATGCGCCCACAGCCAGGCAACAGCGAAGTTCCATCTGTGGCGGCGCTCTGCTGCTACCCCGACATGGTCGCGATCGCGAAGGAGGCGCTCGCGGGAAGTTCCGTGAAGGTTGCCTCCGTTGCCACCGCATTCCCAAGCGGACGCTCCTGGCTTGATCTCAAAATCGCTGAGACGAAGCACGCCGTTGCTGCGGGTGCAGATGAGATCGACATGGTGATCGACCGTGGCGCCTTCCTCTCCGGAGACTTCGCAAAGGTCTGGGACGAGATCGTGGCGGTGAAGGACGCCTGCGGTCCGGCACATCTAAAGGTCATCCTTGAGACGGGCGAGCTTGGGAGTTACGACGATGTGCGTCGCGCATCGGTCCTTGCGATCGCAGCCGGTGCTGACTTCATCAAGACCTCTACTGGGAAGGTGACGCCGGCCGCCACACTCCCCGTCACCCTGGTGATGCTCGAAGCGATTCGCGAACACTGGAACCGCACCGGACGCGTCGTTGGGATGAAGCCGGCCGGCGGGATCAAGAGTGCAAAAGAGGCGATCCAATACCTCGTGGTCGTCCATGAGACGCTCGGGCCCGACTGGCTCACCCCTGACCGATTCCGTTTCGGCGCATCGAGCCTCGTCAACGACCTGCTGATGCAGTTGGAGAAAGAGGCGACCGGCGCATACGCCGATCCCGACGACTTCACCCTCGACTAGCGCGCGCTACGAGCCGATCGGATGCCAGACGGTCTTCATCTCTAGGAAGGCGGTCATCCCGTCAATACGTTCGCCGCGCTCCCCCTGAAAGGCGCTGGCGCGATCCTTCTCGTCATGTTGGCGACGAGCGACGCGCGCCACATGCTCCGCGGCGCCACGCTCCGCGTCGGCAAGTAGATCATCCGGGCAGCCCCATAGGTCTACTCCATCAATGTCTGCATGGCGCGTCAGGTGTGGCATCAGCTCCGAACGACGACCGGTCAGGATGTTGACGACGCCAGCGGGCACGTCACTGACGGCGAGTGTCTCGGTGAGTGTGACGGCGGGGAGCGGCGACGCCTCGCTCGCAAGCAAGATCGCAACGTTTCCGCCAGCCAGTACGCCTGCCAGTCGCGTGACAAGTCCGAGCAGCGGCGAACGCTCTGGCGCAACGATCGCCACGACACCCGTTGGCTCAGGGATGGTGAAGACGAAGTGCGACGAGGCGACAGGATTAGTGCCGCCCAAGACGGCGGGGATCTTATCTGGCCAACCGGCGAACCAGACGAGTCGGTCAATACTCGCCGCAACCTCCTCTGTCGCCTCTGACTTGCCGTAGCCGTGCGCTATCAGGTCGTCGCGGAACTGCGCGGCGCGACCCTCCATCAGCTCTGCGACGCGATAGAGAATCTGTCCGCGGAGCGATGCGTTGCGTGCCGCCCAGCCTGGTGCCGCGCTGCGCGCCGCCTTCACCGCTTCGCGGAGATCCTTGCGTGATGCACGCGCAACGTTGGCGCTCCCACCGCGTGCAAGTTGCAGCACATCGGTACGACCCGACTCACTGCGTGGGAAGGCGCCGCCGATATAAAGCTTCGGTGTGCGGCGGATTTCAAGTCGAGCGTTATCCGACGCCGTGACTGCGGCGATCAGCGCGCTCTCTTTCTTGCCACTCTTCTTTCCCATTAGGAGCTCCTCAAGTAGGCGCTGAGCCCCTGCAGGCCGCCCTCGCGCCCATAGCCAGACTCCTTGTAGCCGCCGAACGGTGCGGTTGGATCGAAGCGATTGAAGGTGTTCGCCCAGACGACGCCAGCCTTCAGCTGCGCGGCAACCTGGAGGATGCGACTCCCCTTCTCCGTCCAAATGCCGGCGGAGAGCCCGTACGCCGTGTTGTTCGCCTTCTCGATCGCCTCGTCCACGGTACGGAAGGTGATCGTGGAGAGGACCGGCCCGAAGATCTCTTCGCGCGCGATGCGGTGGCTCTGCGCCACGCCAGTGAAGAGGGTCGGCTTGTAGAACCAGCCGCGCGTCGGAAGCACGCACTCTGGCTGCCAGAGTTTCGCCCCCTCTGCCACGCCGCTCGCAACCAGCTCACCGATCGTCTCCATCTGCGCGCGCGAATTGATCGCGCCAACATCGGTGTTCTTATCCATCGGGTCACCAACACGCAGTGTGGTCATGCGCTCCTTGAGCCGCGCAATGAACTCTTCGGCGATCGACTCCTGCACCAGGAGGCGACTCCCTGCGCAACAGACCTCGCCCTGATTAAAGAAGATCCCGTTGATCACGCCCTCCACCGCCTGGTCGAGCGCCGCATCCTCAAAGACGATGTTCGCCGCCTTGCCACCGAGCTCCAGCGTCAGTGCCTTCCCCTGTCCCGCGATCCCCTGCGCGATCTTGATCCCAACTGATGTGCTTCCTGTGAAGGCGACCTTCGCGACGCGCGGATCGGTGGCGATCGCCATCCCCATCTCGCCAGGCCCCGTGATGATGTTGACGACGCCTGGCGGGAGATCCGCCTGCTGGCAAACCTCGGCGAAGAGGAGTGCGGTGAGCGGTGTGGTGCTCGCAGGCTTCAGGACGACCGTGTTCCCTGCGGCGAGCGCCGGTGCAATCTTCCAGGCGAGCATCAGCAGTGGGAAGTTCCACGGGATCACCTGACCAACCACGCCGTGCGACTCTGGTCGGCGTCCAGGGACGGCGTACTGAAGTTTGTCCGCCCATCCGGCGTAGTACCAGAAGTGCGCCGCGGCGAGCGGCACATCAACGTCGCGTGATTCGCGAATCGGCTTCCCCGAGTCAAGCGTCTCTGTCACCGCGAACTCGCGGCTCCGCTCCTGCATGATGCGACTGATGCGGTAGAGATACTTCGCCCGTTCGCGTGGCTCGATCTTTGACCAGACCTTCCGATGTGCGCGATCGGCAGCGGTGATGGCGCGGTCGGCATCTTCGGCACTCCCCTTCGCCACTTCGGCGAGCGGCTCCTCTGTAGCCGGGTTGTAGGTGACCACCACCTCGCCACTCACTGGTGCGCGCTCCTGACCATCAATGAAGAGGCCATAGCGCGGACGAATCAGGGCGAGCTCTTTCGACTCAGGTGCTGGCGAATAGGCCCAGGGGCTTGACGCAGCGAGTGCCGAAGCAGCATGGGGAACGGCAGGTGCGGCAGCCGCCGTGAGGGCGCTTGGTGCGGCGCGCTTCACCGCGCGCTCTGGACGCTTCGGGGGCTGCTCGCTGCTCATAGCGCCATCCTAGCGCGACGGGTGCCACACCTCCGTGGAGGGATCGCCTACCCTTCAGTGATGGCGAAGACCGCACCAAACTTCACGCCGCAACTCCTGATCAGCGGCACTTCGCGTGCCGCGGAGGGCGGCGAGACCTTCGACCTCTACCATCCAGCGACTGGCGCGCAGATCGGCAAGATCCCGCTCGCCTCGCCTGCAGACGTTAACGCGGCGATCGCCGCCGCACGTAGCGCCTTTGATGACGGTCCGTGGCGCAGCATCACTCCAGCAGACCGCGCCCTCCTCCTTATTCGCCTTGCTGACGCGCTCGCCGGCGAAGCCGATCAGCTCGCGGACGCCGAGGTCTGGCAGACCGGCACGGCGCGCAAGCTACGCCGTGAAGGAGATATCCCCGCCGCCGTTGACCACCTTCGTTTCTTCGCTGGCGTGCTGCGCAACCCAGAGGGTCGTGCAGCGTCAGAGTTCAGCGGCAGTCACACCTCCATGATTCGGCGTGAGCCGGTCGGCGTTGCCGCACTGATTGCGCCGTGGAACTACCCACTCGCCATGGCGATCTGGCAGGCGGCTCCGGCGCTTGCCGCAGGGAACACCGTGATCATGAAGCCGGCGAGCGCAACGCCGCTCACCGCGATTCGATTCGCCGAACTTGCGCGCGAGGTCGGTTTCCCTGATGGCGTGGTGAACGTCATCACCGGACCTGGGCCAAAGATCGGCGCACAGTTCGCCGCCGATCCACGCATTGACATGATCACGCTCACTGGCGACTCTGCCACCGGCCGCCAACTGATGGCGGCGAGCGCACCAACACTGAAGCGGCTCCACCTTGAACTTGGCGGGAAGGCGCCGCTCGTCATCTTTGATGACGCTGATATTGAGAACGCCGCGCGCGGCGCGCTGATCGGGGCGATCGTGAACTCTGGGCAAGACTGCACCGCCGCCACACGCATCTACGCCGAGAAGCGTATTTACGAAAAGATCGTTGCACGCATCGCCGAACTGATGCGCAGCGTCCGACTCGGCGATCCGTTCGCCGCAACAACTGATATGGGCTCGCTGATCTCCCTCGCGCATCGGGATCGTGTCGCAGGTTTCGTTGACCGCGCACGCGCCGCTGGGGCCGAAGTGGTTGCGGGTGGATCGCAGGAGAAGCCGAGCGGATGTGAGGGTGGCGCCTTCTACGCGCCACGTTGATCACCGGAGCGGCACAGAGCAGCGAGATCGTGCAACAGGAGATCTTCGGGCCGGTGCTGGTCGCCCTCCCCTTCTCCGGTGAGGCTGAGGGGATCAAGCTCGCGAATGACACGCAGTATGGTCTCGCCTCGAGCGTCTGGACCTCTGACGTGCAGCGCGCACACCGCATGGCGGCGGTGCTGCAGTTTGGCGTGGTGCTGGTCAACGATCACCTCCCCTTCATGAGCGAGATGCCACATGGTGGCTTCAAGCAGTCAGGATTCGGGAAGGATCTCAGCCACTACTCGTTTGAGGAGTACACGCAGGTGAAGCATGTAGCGATTGAACTCACTGGAGCGCC
>CALMIH010000074.1 GCA_937864085.1 uncultured Chloroflexota bacterium | reverse complement strand
CGGGTCTTCTCCTAGCGGTTAACGAACTCCACAACGACCAGCTGGTGCGAAGCACCACAGTGACCGCACTTGCGATTGACGCAGCGATACCGGCGAGCGAGTTCGTTATTGAAATCCCAGGCAACGCGCGCAAGATCTACTAGCAGACGCAAAGGAGTTAGCGGCAGGCGAAGCGGTTGGAGGTCACGATGGCCGAATTCACAGGTTCAGCGCAACTAGGGAAGAGCGTTGCGCAGCTACTTGCAGCGAGTGAGAACCCGGCGGTGATCGCCGCACTCCTCCCAGGATGCGAAGCGCTCCACCGCATTGACCCAGAACACATTGAGGGTCGCCTCTCTACGGAGGTTGCTGGCATTCCGGTGACCGCCGCCGTCTCCGTGCGACGAACGGTTGAAGCGCTTCCCGGCGGTGTGACACGGTTGCACCTTCGACTGAAAGTTCGTCCAGATATTGGCGGTCAGGCGGTCGTCGCGGCGCTCGTTGACCTCACACCTTTTGCAGGAGATGCGTCGTCAACTACCGCAACGTGGCGCAGCTCAAGCGAACTTGATCCAATGCTCGCCGTGATGGCGGGGCAGCGCGTAGAAGAGTTCCTCCGCGTCTCAATCGAGCGACTGATCGCCGGCCTCGGCGCGTAACGCGCCTAGGCGAAAAGCGCGGCGCGCACGGCAAGCGCAAGGATCGCGGCGATCGCCAGAATCGTGAGCACCCAGAGTGCGCGGAAGAGTGCGCGACCACGGTTGATCGGCCACCAGGCAGGCACAGAGCGCGCAACACGCAGCGCAGCCTCTGACATGGCAATGAAGAGCGGTACCGCGCCAATCAGCACGGGGATCTTGACGATCGGGTCGGACCATCGCGCGCCAAGGTTCAGCGCGCTGATCACAATCGTGCCGCAGAAGAATCCGATGACGCTGAGATAGATGTAGGCGCCGCGGAGTGGCGTTGGCGCTTCCTCTTTGACATACGCTGGAAGTCCGTCGTCGGCGAGTGGCACCTCTTGTCGATCAAGGACGATCATCCCTGGTTCGAAGCGCTCATCGTGCAGCACGCCGCGCAGTAGCTCAGCGGCGTCGGGCGCCTCTTCCTCTACCGGCTCGGCGAGTGGTCGCTTCGTCTCTGCTTCGCTCATCGCCGCGCGAGGAGGAAGCCGACAATGGTGAGTGCGATCCCAGCGATGCGCGAGAACGTGATCGGGATCAGCGGTGAACCAAGCAGCCCAAAGGCATCAATGGCGAGTGCGGCGGCGAGGGAGCCGAGGATATAGATCAGCGTTGTCTCAGTGACACCAAGCACGGGTACAACGGTGGCGAAGCCGGTCACGATCAGCACGCCAAAGAGCCCACCGGTGAGCAGAAGCGGTGGAAGTTGCGCCGCTGCGGCGAGTTGCATCTTGCCGCTTAGGGCGCCAACGACCAGGAGGACGGCAAGTCCGCCGATGAAGGAGACGGTCGCAGCGGTGATCGGATCGGTGCGGCGACCAACCTCGGCGTTAATGATCGCCTGCACGGAGGAGGCGACGCCAGCGGCGAGGATGAAGAAGCCGAGCGCGATCAGTTGCATGCGTGACCTCTGCGCCCGTCCTGCCACATCAACCCTGCCGTAGGTGGTGAGCTACTCGCCCTGGGCGCGGGTGAAACCCTCTTCGCCGTTCCAGGAGCGGAGCTTCTCAAGGTGGAACCAGGTGGCAACGCCTGTAACACGCGCAATGAGCGCAAAGAGCGCCTCATCTGTGACGACCTTCGACTTATCCCGAGCCACGAAGCGCGAACGGAAGAAGCCAGGGTGATCAAACGCTGGAGACATCTTTGGCCAGACAACGGTGCCGCGTGCTGAAACGATGCGCAGTTCAAACTCTGGACCAGCGAGTGCAGCGAGCTTCGTTCCAAACTCCGCCGGCGGCATCAGCGTCTCGGCGAAGATATCAACGCCAATCACCGTTGCGGGCCCAACCTCAGCGCGGCGTGCCTCACCATCGGGCCAGCGCTTGTGTGGGTTTGGCGCCGAAGGGCGCGGCCGGCTTGCAGCGGCTGGGACGCTCGTCGGCTTTCGACCGAGATTCTCAATCACCGCATCAGTAAAGCCGGTGGTGCTGGCCGCGGCCTCAATGTCGCCACCCTGCTGGCGCACCACATCTTGCGGAATCGACTTCCCATCTTCCAGTGTCACAAGGACCGCATCCTCCACCTGGTCGGCAAGGTCAAGTTCACCGATGTGGCGGAGCATCATCGCAGCGGAGAGGACGAGCGCCGTTGGATTGATGACGTTCTTGCCGGCGTACTTCGGTGCGGAGCCGTGTACCGCCTCAAAGATCGCCACGCCGTCGCCGTAGTTGGCGCTTGATGCGAAGCCAAGTCCGCCAATCAAACCGGAGGCAAGGTCACTGATGATATCGCCGTGCAGGTTGGTGGCCACAATCACATCAAACTGCGCTGGGTCCTTCACCATCTGGTGCGCAACGTTGTCAATGATCAGGTGGTTCGCCTCGATCGGCGCGTACTCTGCGGCGAGCTGCTCGCCGATGTTCTTAAACATCCCTTCAGTGAGCTTCAAGATATTCGCCTTACTTGCGGTGGTGACCTTCTTGC
>CALMIH010000073.1 GCA_937864085.1 uncultured Chloroflexota bacterium | reverse complement strand
GAATCCTGCGCCAATAAAGAGCGCGATATGAAGCAGCACGCGCCGTGGGCGGGTCAGGCGCGAACCGACATACAGAAGACTGCCAGCAGCGAGCAGCGCAAACATCGGGTGCAGTCGACCCGGCACACTCACCACGCCCCAGCCAGGATCGGTGGGGAAGGCAACCACGCCGATCACGCCGATCGCACCAATGACGAGGCCGCGCAGGACGCCGCGATACGCGTTCTTCAGCGCGCCGTCCGCAGAACGCTCGCGCAGGCGCACGAAGAGGAGGATCAGCACCACGAAGAGCGCGGCGAGGCCGGTATGGAAGAGCCAGGCAACACTCCCGAGCGCGTGCTCGGAGGCGGCGTAGATGCGGGCGTCGAGTGTTGGGTCAAGCAGGTCGCAAGCCAGGATGGCGCCAGCGCCAACAAGGACGAGAATCTCCGCCGCGCGGCCGCGCGCGAGGCGCAGGAGGGCGTGTGGTGTGCGAAATGCGGACATGCACACATAGTAGCGGCGAAGCCTCATAATCGCCGCATGATCCTTCCAGAGCCGCGCGACAGGTTCCGTGGTCGACTCCCAAAGCGTTGGGTGGCGATTGACTTTGAGACGACCGGCATCTGGAGCAAGGAGCCCGACGTTGCGGTGATTGAGGTTGGCCTCATCACCTTTGAAGGCGATCACGAAGTTGCCGCCTGGTCCACCCTCGTCAAATCTGATTCGCCAGTGAGCGACTTCATCGCCGAACTAACCGGCATTACACAGTTGATGGTGGATACGGACGGGGTGAGCTTGGATGATGCTGGTGACGCGCTCGCCGAGCGGCTCGCTGGCGCAGAGCTCGTGATTGCGCACAACATGGCGTTTGACATTGAGGGGCTCGACTGGCTCGGCATTGAGCTTGGCCGTGACCAGCACACCTTCTGCACCATGAAGGGACTCACCGCTCCGGATCAGAAGTGGCCGCGCCTTGAAGAGGTGGTCGCCGAGTTCCACATCAAGACGGAGGGGCAGGCACACCGCGCCGAGAGCGACGCACGCACCGCCGGCCGTGTCTTCATTGAGATGGTTCGACGCGGCTATTAGTTTCCCAGTTCGTGTCAGGCACTTGACACAGGTGGGATCTACGGTAGGGTTGCCGATCCCGCACGGCGCCGCCGTACGGCTCTGCTGAGCGAAAGGAGCCCTATGAGTCAACTCTCCAGCCGCATCCGCGCCGACGTCCCAAAGCGTCGCCGCCCGAACCGTGCCCGTCTGATGAGCGTTTATGTGGCGGGTGCAACCGCTTACTGCGCCTGGGCGTATCCGAACGAGCGCCTCGTGATCACCACCGCGGCAATGGGCCCGGAGATCGTCACGCTGATTGAGCAGCTCGACGCAAACGACGCCGTCTATTTAGAGGAGGGCGCCACGGAGATTGAGGAGATTGACTTCGCCGCATCGTTCGGCGCCTATCTCCCGGACGGCATGACAACTAAGCCGCAACGCGCCGCGGTGCCGCCATCTGCGCGTCGCGCGCTCGGCGTTGCACTGCTTGCGCGAAGTAAGGCGCGCAGAAACATCTCGTAAGTTCGCGCGATCAGAGCGCAACAAGAAGCCCCGCCCAAATGGGCGGGGCTTCTCATCTTCAGCGAAGAGCGCGCCGCGCGAACGCGACGCGAGTCAGCTTACTTGTTGTTTGTACCGAAGATGCTCCAGCCGGTCGAAGCGGCAGGTGCCGCAGCGGCCTTCTTGGATGACTTCTTCTTCGAAGCCTTCTTCTTCTTTGGCGCGGCCTTCTTGGCAGCGGCCTTCTTGACAGCCTTCTTCGCCGTCTTCTTCTTTGCGGTCTTCTTGGCAACCTTCTTCACAGCCTTCTTAACGGCCTTCTTGGCTACCTTCTTGACGGTCTTCTTCGCAGCAGCCTTCTTGGCTACCTTCTTGGCGGCCTTCTTAGGAGCCGCCTTCTTCTTCGCCTTCTTGATCTTTGGCGCGGCAGGAGCTGCGCCCGCAACAGCGGCCACAGACTTCTTTGCCTTCTTCTTTGCTGCCATGTCTATTCACCTCAACTATTCCCCAGGACCCATCTGGTCCTGCGGCCTCTAGCGTGCCAGACCGTGGCGATTTTGTGAAGCGCACAAGTTGCAGGGCGCAACGTGGGCCCGTCGTTAACGACCCTCGCCGCCCCGCGGGGTCAGGTGGATTCCCGCCAGGGTGCATCGCACTGAGCCGCCCGAGCGTTCAATCGTTGGGATGCTGATCGGGAAAACGTGCGTAAATCGCTCGATCAGCGCACGTTGATCGGGTCGCAGCGCCGCCGCCGCGCGCGTTGAGAGGGCGAAGATGGGCCGATCATCGGCACCCAAAAGCTCCAGCCCGTTGCCAGCGAATTCGGCGATCTGGCCGGGGTCCAACACCACCACCGCCCGCCCGGAGGCGGCGAGCCGCGCTCCCACCCGGGCCCGCTCGGTCGGGTCGGGGATGTTGCCGAGGCCTGCGGTGACGAACTCGCTCCCAATGGAGAGCACCACATTGGTGTGATAGATCGGCGCGCCGTGCGCATCCACCGTGTCAAAGATCTCTGCGTCGTAACCCATTGCTGAACACCAACGAAGTGCCGCCACAGTGTGCGCGCGACCAGATCGCGCCACATATGCCACGCGATTTACGTGATCCAACACGAGTGCACCGGTCCCTTCAAGGTAGAGCGCATCCTCTTCCATAGGAGACAGGTCAATCACATCACTCACCACGTATTGCTCGCGCAGCTTCTCCACGACATCTGCGCGTCGCTCGCGACGCCTGCTCGGTGTTGCCATGGGGTAGAGCACCACGCGTCCGTCTTCATGCGTGCTAATCCAGTTGTTTGGGAATACGGAGTCCGGAACATCGCTCTCAGGAAGATCATCAATCAGCAGCACCTCAACGCCGAGCTCGCGCAAGCCTTGCGCAATCCGTGCAACCTCGACGCGCGCCTCCGCCGCCACCACAGCACGCTCTGCGGCATCCGCAATCGCCGCATCCTGGAAGGCGTTA
>CALMIH010000072.1 GCA_937864085.1 uncultured Chloroflexota bacterium | reverse complement strand
TCCCGAATGGCGCGCTGCACCTCCGCCTCCACAGCGTCGCGCTCTTCGCGCGTCAGCGCACGATCGAGTGGGTAGTCGAACCGCAGGTACTCAGGGTGCACCAGCGAACCGCGCTGCTTCGCATCCGCCCCTGCAATGATCCTGATCGCCCGATGGAGCAGGTGTGTTGCCGTATGGTTGCGCACCGTTGCGGCACGCCGCGGCGCATCGACCCGCAGTGTGACCGCATCACCAAGGGCAACTGGGGCGTGCAGCTCAACCTCATGCAGCGTCATGGCGCCGATCGGGCGCTGCGTATCGGTCACCAGGCCGATCCTCGCCCCTTTTGCGCCGAGAATCTCCCCCTGATCGCCGACCTGGCCGCCACGCTCGGCATAGAACGGGGTACGCTCCACGACGAGGCGAACGCTCCCGCTCTCCACGCGATCAGCTGCGCCAGCCTCGGCGAGGATCCCCTTCACCGTGGCGCTCCCTTCAAGCGATTCGTAGCCGATGAACTCTGTGTCGCCAACCTTGCGCTGCACCTCTTCAAGTTGCGCAACAGTTGCGGCATGTTCGGCGAGCTCCGCCTTCTTTCCGCCGCGGCTGCGCTGTCGCTGCTCGGCGAGCGCCGCATCGAATCCAGCACGATCAACCGCCACACCACGCTCCGCAGCAAGCTCCACCGTCAGATCAATCGGGAAGCCGAATGTGTCGTGCAGCTTAAAGGCAACCTCGCCGTCAAGCTTCGGTGCGGTAGCAGGGAGCTGATCAGCGCGCATCCCCACGGCGGTCGCCCCCTTAGCGAGTGGCTTCAACGCCGTAGCAAGAAGTGCAGAACCGCCATCAAGCGTGCGAGCGAACTGCGCCTCTTCGCGCTCAAGCGACTCAATGACTACCGAAGCTGCATCGCGCAGATACGGATATGCGTCAGACATGAGCGCGATCACCTCACGCGCAACCTCAGCAAGGAAGGGGCGCTCCACACCAAGGAGTCGCCCGTGGCGTACGGCACGACGAATGATGCGGCGAAGCACGTAGCCACGCCCTTCATTTCCGGGGCGAATTCCGTCGGCGAGGAGGAAGGTGACGGCACGCGAGTGGTCTGCGATCACCTGGTAGCTGAAGCGCTGCGCCTCAAACTCCTTCGCGTTCTGCCCTGTGATCTTGCGCAGTGCGGCGTGGATCGGCACGAAGAGGTCGGTGTCGTAGTTGGAGAGCACCTGCTGGCTGACGCTCGCGAGTCGCTCAAGGCCCATCCCCGTGTCAACGCTCTTGAAGGGGAGCTCGGTGCGGCGTCCATCAGCGTGCTGTTCGTACTGCATGAAGACGAGATTCCAGATCTCCAGCCAGCGCGGGCACTGCTCCGAGTGATCCGGTGTGCAGTCGCTCCCGCAAGAAAGCTCAGCCCCGCGATCAAAGTGAATCTCTGAGCATGGTCCGCATGGCCCCGTCTCTGCCATGCGCCAGAAGTTCGCATCGTCACCCTTCGCAACGTTCCCCCAGCGCGCAAGGCGCTCGGGTGGGAGCTTAATCTCGTTGAGCCAGATCTCCGCCGCCTCTTCATCATCTGAATAGATCGTTGCGGCGAGGCGATCGGCGGGGATGCCGAGATCTACGGTGAGGAACTCCCAGGCCCAGACGATCGCGTCGCGCTTGAAGTAATCGCCGAACGACCAGCTGCCGAGCATCTCGAAGAGGGTGTGGTGGCGCGGCGTGCGACCAACCTCCTCAAAATCGTTGTGCTTCCCTGCCACGCGGAGGCAGCGCTGGTAGTCAACGGCGCGCGTATAGGAGCGTGTCTCGGCGCCGCTAAAGAGCTCCTTGAACTGCACCATCCCAGAGTTGGTGAAGAGGAGCGTGGCGTCGCCAGCGGGGAGGAGTGAGGCGCTCGGGACTTCGGTATGCCCACGAGCCGCAAAGAAGGCGACAAAGCGCGAGCGAAGCTCAGCGGCGCTGTATGAAGGAATCCTTGAGTCGCGCTCCATCATCCGAGCGTAGCAGAGGGGTGCACGACCTCAGGCGAGCCTTACGGCTGGCGACCGCGCTCCCAACCTGTCGCAACGCGTGCGGCAAGGCGTTCGGCGAGCAGCGCGCCGATCAGGGGGGCTGGCCAGGCGGCGCCGCCAACGGGGATCAGCCCGCCGAAGAGGCGCTCGCCGATGACCTGCGCGAGGAGGGCGCCAGCGGTGGCAGCGATCAACGCCACGGGGAGTGGGGCGCGTTGTCCGAGTAGTCGACCGATCAGTGCAGCAACAAGGACGGTGAGGCCAATGAGGAGTGGTGCCGGCTCAAGCATGCGCGGCGACGGGTGCGGTGACTGGGGCGGCAATCTGGCCGCCAGCGGCGAGCGTCTCGCCCTCATAGAGGACCACCGTCTGTCCAGGCGACGGAGCCCAGAGCGGCTCACGAAGTTCCAGTGTTGCTGCGCCGCCGCCGCGACTGATAAGTCGCCCCTCCGCCAAGACGCCACGGTGCCGAATGCGCGCGCGACCCTCAAGGATCACATCCGATTGGAGTTCACCACTCGGCGTTGCTGCACCGGTCAGTTCAATCTCGCGGCGCTCCAGCAACTCGCGTCGACCGATCGTGATGCGATTTGTTCGCGGATCAACCGCACTGACGTAGCGCGGCGTATCCGCAGCAACGGAGAGTCCGCGCCGCTGTCCCACGGTAAACCCAGCGCTCCCCTGGTGCTCACCCACAACCTCGCCGCGCTCATCAACGATCTCACCAGGTTTTGGTGACCAGCCGCGCGAACGAAGGAGCGATCGGTAATCCCCATCAGGGACGAAACAGATCTCCTGGCTCTCCGGCTTCTCTGCCGTTGCGAGCCCACGTGCGCGCGCCGCCTCTCGAACCTCACCCTTGGTCATCTCACCGAGTGGGAAGCGTGCACGAGCGATCGCCTCGCTACTCAGACCGTGCAGAAAGTAGGTCTGATCCTTGTCGCTATCAATGGCGGTCCGTAGTCGCCAGTTGCTACCATCGGCACTCACCGCGCGTCGTGCATAGTGACCCGTAGCAACCGCATCACATCCGAAGAGGGCGCTCCCCTTCCCCACGAGTGCGCCAAACTTCACCGCCGTATTGCATCCAACACAGGGGCTCGGTGTCTCACCGTCAAGATACGAGCCGATGAACGGCTCAAGAACCGCCTCGGCAAATTCGCGCTCAAGGTTCTGGATGTGGAACGGGATCTTCAGCTGATCAGCAACGCGGCGGGCATCATCTGCAGCGTCCAACGTACAGCAGCTCTTTCGGCCGCCATCCACGCGATCCGCCGCATCGTGCAACCGCATCCAGACACCGACAACTTCGTGGCCCGCCTCAACTAGGAGCGCCGCGGCAACGGAGGAGTCAACGCCACCAGAGAGCGCCACCAGCACCCGCTCTGGCGCGCTCGCAACCGGCTCAGCGAGCCAGCCGACTGGGAGCCCAAGCTGCGGGAGCGCAGCGTGATCGCTCATCGTGAGAGCTCCGCGGTGTAGCTGCTACGAATGCGGGCGCAGGTTGCGGTAAGTGTGGCTGCGGCGAGGCGCGCCTCATCCACACTGTTCGTTCGACCGAAGCTGATGCGAATCCCACCGCGTGACGCAGCATCCGAGAGGCCGCATGCGGAGAGCGCCTCAGATGGTTCGCGCGAGCCACTAATGCAGGCGGAGCCGGTTGATGCGGCGAGACCAGCGTGATCGAGCGCGGCAACAAGATCGTCACCGAGCGCCCACACCGCCGCGTACGATCGATGACCAGGGAGCCGTGCGCCGAGGTCTGACGCGCCTGTAGCGATGAGGCCGTGGGTTGCTGGGCTGCCGAGAGCGGCATCAAAGGCTTCGCCGAGCTGCGTGAGGTGCCGCTGCGTTGCACTGCGCTCGTCGCTCATCAGCCGGTAGGCGTGTGCAAACGCCGCAGCGAGTGGGACCGCCTCGGTGCCACCACGACGCCCACGCTCCTGTCCGCCGCCAGGGACGAGCGGATGGAGGCGACGATCTGGCGCAGAGATCAGCGCCGCGATCCCTGCCGGACCCTCAACCTTTGCGGAACCGATCACAAGGTGCGTTGCACCGATCTCATCAAATCGAAGCTCGGCCGCCGACGCCGCCTGAACCCCGTCCAAGATCAGCGCGCCGCCACCACCTTCTCTCCAGAGGCTAAGCAGTTCAGCGCGCGGTTGGATGGTGCCGAGCTCACCAGAGGCGAGCGTCAGGAGTGCAACGCCACCCTGGCCAGCAACACCGCGAATCAGCTCCGAGTCGGTGACCCATGCGCCGCTCCCGTCCACTGACAGGAGGCTGACCGCACCCCCCGCCGCAAGATGTCGCTGCGCAAGGGCGCGAGCGCCACGGTGCTCAGTTGCACTGGTCAGGAGTGGCTCCTTCGCGCGAGTCTCGCTGTTCAGCGCCAGTGCGAGCCCCTCTGAGGCGCTCGCCGTAAAGGTGATCTGTCGCGACTCCACACCGAGTGCGGCGGCGAGTGAGGCGCGAGCCTCATCAAGTACGGCGCGCGAGCGGCGCGCCTCAGCATGGCCACCGTTCGGATTGCCGATGCCGTCGCGATAGAGGTCGGCGAGGAGATCGGCAACCTCCGGTCGCACGGCAGAGCCGGCAGCGTGGTCGGCGAAGATCCGCGCGGGACTCATCGGAAGGCCTAGTTTGCCTCGCGCATCTCGGCGCGCCGGCCAGCATCGCGACGTCGATCGTTCTCATTGAGGAGTCGCTTGCGGAGTCGGAGGGCGGATGGCGTCACCTCAATCAGCTCGTCGGGGCCGATGAATTCGAGCGCATTCTCCAGCGCCATGCGGCGTGGTGGCGTGAGTCGGATCGCCTCGTCATGGGAGTGCGTGCGCATGTTGGTCAACTTCTTCTCGCGCACCGCGTTCACATCCATGTCGCCTGGCTTGGCACTCTCGCCAATGATCTGCCCCTCATACGTCTGCTCCCCTTCCAGCACGAAGAGCTCGCCGCGCTCCTGAATACCGTAGAGGGCATAGCCCGTCGTCATGCCGGTGCGATCCGAGATGAGGCAGCCATTGGTGCGGTGCGGAATCTCGCCAACCCACGGCTTGTAACCGGCACTCAACTGGTGGATTAGCGCGGTGCCGCGCGTCTCGGTCAGGATGCGACCACGGACGCCGATCAGACCACGCGTTGGGATCAGGAAGTCAACGCGGGCTCGGCCGTCTGCGCCGTGCTGGATATTCTCCATGCGCGCGCGACGCTCCGCCATGATCCCCGTGATCACGCCAACAAAGTCAACAGGGACGTCAATGGTGAGCTGCTCAAATGGCTCCTCAACGCCGTTCGGCCCCTTATGCAGGAGCACCTCAGGGCGCGAAACTTCGAGTTCAAACCCTTCGCGTCGCATCTGCTCCACAAGGATGGCGAGCTGGAGTTCGCCGCGTCCGCGTACCTGGAAGGCCTCACCCGTATCTGTTGGGCTCACCTCAATCGCCGGATTGCCGAGCACCTCCTTTTCGAGGCGCGCCTTCAGCTGGCGTGAGGTGAGGAACTTGCCGTCCTTGCCGCCGATCGGGCTCGTGTTGACACCGAATGTCATCTGTAGCGTTGGCGGGTCAACATGGAGTCGCTCAAGCGGTCGCGGATCTGCAGGGTCGGTGATCGTCTCGCCAATCTCAACGTCGGCGAGTCCTGCGATCCCAACGATCTCACCAGGTCCAGCCTCTGCAACCTCAACGCGCTCAATGCCCATTGGCAGCGTGAGTGACGTCACCGTTCCGCTGATTGAACTCTCTTCACGCATGATGATGATCTTCGCCCCCTTGCGAACGATCCCGTTGCGGATGCGTCCAACCGCAATGCGTCCAACGAAGTCATTTGCGGCAAGGTTGGTGATCAGCACCTGGAGCGGGTGACCGGGCTCATGCATCGGTGCTGGCGCCGTCTCAAGCACCACATCCAAGAGCGGGATCAGGTCGGTGCCAGGCTTCTCCAGGTCAAGCGTTGCGGTGCCAGCACGGGCGTTGGTGTAGACGATCGGGAAGTTGATCTGCTCCTCGTTAGCACCAAGGTCAAGGAAGAGTTCATAGACCTCGTCAATGACCTCCTTGATGCGTGCGTCGGCGCGATCGATCTTGTTGATCACAAGGACAACCGGAAGAGAGCGTGCGAGCGCCTTGGAGAGGACGTAGCGCGTCTGTGGGAGCGGCCCCTCCGACGCGTCAACCAGGAGGAGTACGGCGTCAACCGCCAAGAGGCTGCGCTCAACCTCGCCGCCAAAGTCAGCGTGGCCTGGTGTATCGACAATGACCACACGCACACCCTTGAACTGGATCGCCGTCTCCTTGGCGAGGATCGTGATCCCCTTCTCGCGCTCAAGGTCGCCGCTATCCATCACGCGCTCCACGAGCTCTTCGTTCGCGCGGAAGGCACCGTTCTGGCGCAACAGGCTATCCACCAGCGTCGTCTTCCCATGGTCAACGTGCGCAACGATGCCGACGGTACGAATGCCCGTCTGGGCGACGAGGTTTGCGGGAGCGTTCAGGGCTGTCATACGAATATTCTCGCACGCTTCGCACCTGCGTATACTTTGGGCATGACTGTTGCCGCCCTGATCCTCACCGACCCTCGCTCCGCTGAGGCTCCTAGCGCCTCTCTCGCCCTCACGCGACTGATTGAGGCGGCCTGGTCTGGTGGGGCCCAGCCGATCCTTGTCTCAGGCCGCGCTGGGGACGAAAGTCTTGCACCACTTGCCCGTGGCACCGCCACAACTGACGCTGCTGCAGCGGCACGCGAGGCGGCAGAGCTGGTTGCTGGAACGACCGCCCTCCTGATACTCCCCGTAACCCATGCAGGGATCGATCCTGAGACGATCACAGCACTCATCGCCGCACACGGGCGCACGCCCGATCGCGCCCTTGCTGCGGCGTGGAACGGAGTTGCCGGACCGGTGCTGCTCCAACCGATTCAGCACGCAGTGAGCGGCGCAGCGCACGACGCGAGTGGCGAGGTGCTCCTAATTGAGTGCGGAGATGAGGCGGCGGTGACGGTGTCAGATGGACGCGCCAGGCTCACCTATGAGGCGCCGCCTGCAGATACCGAAGCGGTTGATCCGTGGGAGCGACGCGGCGGAGAAGAGGACTAAGACTTCTGCGGCTTCACCGCAAGGCCGAGATCGCTCCACTGCTTTGCATCGGGCTCTGATGGCGCCTCGAGCATCAGGTCACTCCCCGACTGTGTCTTTGGGAAGGCCATCACCTCACGAATGTTTACCTGGTTCGCCAGTAGTGCCACCCAACGCTCAACGCCGATCGCAATGCCGCCGTGTGGCGGCGCGCCGTACTCAAACGCGTCAAGAAGCGCGCCGAACTTTGCACGCGCATCATCAAGGGAGTGGCCCATCAGCGCAAACGAGCGCTCGAGCAGTGCGCGATCATGAATGCGCACCGAACCGCCGCCGAGCTCCCAGCCGTTCAGCACCACGTCATACTGCTGTGCAAGCGCACCGCCGGCTGGGTCGCCAGCCGAACGCTTACTGAGATCTCCCGACGTTGTGGCGAGCAGCTCAAGATGCTCGGGAACTGGGGCGCTAAACGGGTTGTGCGTTGCATCCCAGCGACTCGACTCCGCCTCCCACTGATACATCGGGAAGCGGTGCACCCAGCAGAAGGCGAGGATCTCTGGATCCGCCAAGTTTGCTTCAAGTGCAATCTCAACGCGCAGACGCCCGAGCACCTCTGCAGAGAGGACGCGCTCACCAGCAACGGCAAGGATGAGATCACCCTCTGGTGCGGTGCTCTTTCCGCCGCTCGCGCTCCAGATCGCTGCAACCGACTCTGGTGAGAGGAACTTTGCGATCGGCGACTTGATCTCACCATCTGGTTGCAGGGCGATCCAGACGAGGCCACTCGCACCGTGACGTTTCGCGCGTTCTGTCAGATCGTCAATCTCTGATCGCGCAACGCCGCCCTTCCCAGGGACGCGGATCGCACGGATGCGACCGCCGCTAGCGCGCACATCGTCAAAGA
>CALMIH010000071.1 GCA_937864085.1 uncultured Chloroflexota bacterium | reverse complement strand
GTCCGGTGAAGATGCGCTGGTACATCCAGAGCAGGTAGACGGCGGCAAGGATCATCACCAGTGTTGATGCCCCAGCAACCATCGGATTGACGAGGAAGGCCCCGAGGAGGACGAGGAACTCGCCAGCGAAGCCGGAGAGGCCAGGGAGTCCGACCGAGGCGAAGAGGAAGAAGCCGAAGAGCGCCGCGTAGACGGGGGTGCGTGACGCCCAGCCGCCCATCTTCGCGATCTCGCGATCGTGCGTTCGCTCATAGCCAATACCGACAAGGAGGAAGAGGCCGCTCGTGATCAGGCCGTGGTTCAGCATCTGCAAGATAGCGCCGTCAACGCCCTGCTGATTGAACGAGAAGATGCCGAGCGTCACGAAGCCCATGTGGCTCACCGAGCTGTACGCGATCAGCTTCTTAAGGTCGGTCTGCACGATCGCCACAATCGCGCCGTAGATGATCGCGATCACGGAGAGGGCGATGATCAGCGGCGCAAAGTTATGCGCCGCCTGCGGGAAGAGTGGAATGGCGAATCGGAGGAAGCCGTAGCCGCCAAGCTTGAGCAGCACGCCGGCCAGGATCACTGAGCCCGCGGTTGGCGCCTGAACGTGTGCGTCAGGGAGCCAGGTGTGGAACGGGAACATCGGCACCTTGATCGCAAAGGCGAGCGCGAAGGCGCCGAAGGCGAGCGCCTGAAGCGTTGGGTCGGTGATGGTGCCGCGCAGCACGATCAGATCGAAGGCGCCGGTCCAGGAGCCAGTTGCCGCCTGATGACTAAAGGCGGTGGCGAGGATCGCCACAAGCATCAGCAGCGAGCCGACCAGCGTGTAGAGGACGAACTTGATCGTGGCGTAGATGCGATCGGCGCCGCCCCAGATGCCGATGATCAGATACATCGGGACCAGGACGATCTCCCAGAAGATGTAGAAGAGGAAGAGGTCAAGCGAGAGGAAGACGCCGAGCATCCCTGTCTCAAGGATCAGGAAACTAATGAAGTACTCCTTCACGCGGTTCTGGATCGGGCCGAAGCTCGCCAGGATGCAGATCCAGCTGAGCAGCGTGGTGAGCACCACGAGGGCACCAGAGAGGCCGTCAACGCCCAGGTGGTAGGTGATGCCGAAGCTTGGGATCCATGAGAGCTGTTCGCTGAAGGCGAACTCGCTAGAAAACTCGCGAATCCCTGGCAACATCAGCAGGCTCAAGACGAAGGTGGTGAACGAGACCGCAAGCGCCGCCACGCGAATCAGTGACGGTCGTGATGATGGGAGTAGCGCGATGAGCAGCGCGCCCACGAACGGGAGCAGCGTAATCATGGAGAGGATCGGAAGCCCTCCAACGAGCTGCGTCAGGCTGCTCATGACCCGATCACCAGATAGGCGACCGCCATGGCGGCGAGTCCGAGCGCGATGCCGAACGCGTAGTTCTGCACGCGTCCTGTCTGGATCTGGCGCAGGCCGCGACCACCGGTTGAGGTGAGCGTGCCGACGCCATTCACCGCGCCGTCAACCACGCGGCGGTCAAACCACCATGCGGCGTTTGCGAGGCGAGTGCCGAGGCGCACGAAGATGAGGTCGTTGAGATCATCAAAGAACCAGCGGCTCTTGCTTCCTACATAGAGCGGCTGAAGTCGCGCGGTGATCGCGCGAATGCGGTCGCCGTTATCGCTACGGAAGAGTCGCACGCCGATCACGGTGCCGATTGACGCCACTGTGACACTCGCGAGCATGAGCAGGCCGTCAATGCCGAAGAGTGTCCACGCCTCATGTTCGTGTCCAAGGAGCACGTTTGCCGAATGGAAGATCGGCTCAAGTCCGTGCACCAAGATGCCGTCAGCGAACGGGAAGCCGAGCAGCGCGCCGATTCCAATCGACGGGATCGTGAGCAGGATGAGCGGCAGTGTCATGGTCCATGGCGACTCGTGCACGTGGACGCTCTCACTGACGCGACTCTTCCCCCAGAAGGTGAGCCCCATCAAGCGGAACATGTAGAAGGCGGTTGCGCCAGCAACAACCATCCCAACAAGCCAGACCCACGCGTAACCAAACTTGAATGCCTCACCAAGGATCTCGTCTTTTGACCAGAACCCGGCGAGCGGCGGAAGGCCTGCAATTGCAACCGTGCCGATCAACATCGTGGCGTAAGTAATCGGAATCTTCTTGGCGAGTCCGCCCATCTTCGGCATCTCCTGTTCACCTTCAACGGCGTGAATCACGGAACCGGATCCAAGGAAGAGGAGCCCCTTGAAGAAGCCGTGCGTGATGAGGTGGAAGATTGCAGGAACCCATGCGCCAACGCCGAGTGCGGCGAACATGTAGCCAAGCTGCGACAGCGTTGAGAAGGCGAGTACGCGCTTGATGTCGGTCTGCGTGAACGCAATGGATGCGGCGAAGATGGCGGTGAAGATGCCGATCGCCGCAACAACGAGCATCGCTTCGTGGCTCGCAGCGAAGAGTGGGCTCATGCGTGCAACGAGGTAGACGCCTGCGTTCACCATGGTTGCAGCGTGGATCAGCGCGGAGACGGGCGTTGGCCCCTCCATTGCGTCGGGGAGCCAGACGTGGAGCGGGAATTGCGCCGACTTACCAACGGCGCCACAGAAGATCAGCAGTGCGATGACAGTGGCAGCTGGTCCGGCGAGCTGACCCGCCTCAACACCAGCAAGGATCGTTGAGATGTCGAGCGTGCCGAAGACGGCAACGAGCCCCATCAGGCCGAGCGCGAAGCCAACGTCGCCCACGCGATTTGTGATGAAGGCCTTCTTTGCGGCGAGGCCGGGCTCGCGCTTCGTGTACCAGAAGCCGATCAGCAGATATGAGGAGAGGCCGACGAGCTCCCATGCGGCGAAGACAACAAGCAGGTTGTTCGCGAGCACCAGTAGGAGCATCGAGAACATGAAGAGGTTCAGGTAGGCGAAGAAGCGCCAGTAGCCAGGATCGTGGCTCATGTAGCCAACGCTATAAAGGTGCACGAGCGCGCCAACCGTGGTGACCACAAGGAGCAGCGCGCCGGTGAGCGCGTCTACGTGGATCCCCATGTTGAAGGTGAGGCTCCCTGATGCGATCCAGGTGAAGAGCTCGCTCGACGCCCCGTGCTCACCAAGGTCGCCGAGGAGCGCTGGGATCGCCAGGCTCATTGCGATCCCCCAGGTGGCGACAATCGCACCGAGTGGCACGAGGTGCGCCAACTTGCCGAGTCGGCGACCGATCGCCGCAGTGAAGAGGAAGCCTGCGAGCGGCAGGATCAGGAGGAGTGGCGCGTATTCAGGGAGCTGTGCGGCCGGCTCGCCACCCTCTGACGCGGTACGGATCAGTGCGTTGAATACGTTCATCACTACTGTCGCATCGTGTCGTACTCATCCACCAGCGGGGTCTTCCGATTGCGATAAATAGCCATAACAATGGCAAGGCCTACGGTGGCTTCCGCGGCGGCGACGGCGATGATCAGCAGCGCAAAGGCGATCCCCTGTCCAACAAGCGCCGGGATGAACACGCCGAGTGCAACAGCTGAGAGGTTTACCGCGTTGAGCATCAGCTCAATGCTCATCAACATGCTGATCGCATTGCGGCGTGCAAGGAAGCCGAAGGCGCCGATGGAGAAGAGAATCCCAGCGAGCACAAGGTACGGCTCAAGGTGTCCGGCAATCTGGCTCATCGAACCTCCTCGTCATCTTCTGCACCGATCTGGCCGGCGCGCGGAATCGCAGCAAGGTAGATCCCGCCGATCACGGCGGCGAGGATGAGAACGCTGACAACCTCAAAGGCGAGCAGGTACGGCCCGAAGAGTTCGGCGGCGGTACTCGTTGTCCCCTGTGGTTCTGGCGTGCCCGGAAACACGGTTGACTTCCAGTCGTTTGTGCCGAGCGTGATGGCAAAGATGATCGTAAGAAGTAACGCGATCAGTGCTGCAGGAATCGCCTGGGTTTGAAATGTGAGCTTCGCTGCCGCCGCCTTTGATTGCGTCAACATGATCGCAAAGAGGATCAGCACGCTGATCGCGCCGATGTAGACGAGCACCTGTGCGCCAGCAAGGATCGCCGCGCCGAGCATCACGTAGATCCCTGCGAGTGCGCCAAGCGCAAGGATCAGCATCAGGCCGTTGCGAATGATGTCGCGACCGAGCACCACAAAGAGTGAGGCGGCAATCGCGACGCCACCGAGCGTCATGAAGAGTGCGTCAGCCCACGTGATCCCAATCAGCGGAAGTGTGTCTGGTAACGGCATGAGTTACTTCCCGCGCAAGTTTGACGGCAGGACCGGAAGTGCGCGTGCCGGATCGTGTCGTCGCCCTGCAACGGTGTTCTCCCAGTTGCTCTCACCGCGAATGAAGGTCGCCTCGGAGGTGCGCTCAATCTTTGCAAGCGCAATGAGGTCAATCATCGGCTCGCTGCGATCAACATGCGCAAGCTCAAAGTCGAAGCCGCTGCGTAGCGCGTCGTATGGACATGCATCAACACAGATGCCGCAGAGGATGCAGCGCGACTCATCAACTTCAAACTTTGCGAGGAGTCGTGGCTTCGGCATCAGCGCGCCAGTTGGGCAGGTCTCTGCGCAGCGACCGCACGAGACGCACGGCGACTCGTTGAGGCTCATATCAAGTGGCGTGGTAACGAGCGTGTCGAAGCCGGTGCGCATGAAGTCATAGCAGGCGGCGCCAACAACTTCGGCGCAGACGTTGGCGCAACGACCGCAGTCGATGCAGCGCGAAGGTTCACGCAAGATGAAGGCGTGTGAATCGTCGCGGACATAATCATGATTCGCGCCGGTCCAGCGATTCTCTGTAATGGAGCGGAAGCCTGCGCCGTTCTGGTGATCCTTCTCCAGTGTTTTGAGCGTGGTGCCGTACTCAATGCCGAGGCGACGCAAGTCGCAGAAGCCGATCGCTTCGCAGGTGCACTGCAGGCAGCGCGTGCTTTCGGCCATCACTTCGGCCTTGCTGTATGGGATCTCGTACTGGATGTAGTCGTGCTTTCGCTCGTCGGCGTGGAGCGCCTTCAGGCGGAGGCGTGGCTCCTTCGTCTCGCCGGTGAACGGCACGATGCTGAGGAACTCTGGCTGCGGCTCGGCAAGCGTCTGTCGATTGCGAATCTCGCCAAGGTCGAGCCCCTGCAGGTAGGCGTCCGCGGCGTAGGCGCAACGACGGCCGTCAGCGACCGAGGCGACCACGGTGGTGGCGCCGTTGCGCACGTCACCGCAGCCGAAAACACCGTCGCGTCCGGTCTGGAAGGTGACGGCATCCGCCTTCAGGCGGCCGTTCTTGGTGGCGCTGACGCCATCGGCCCCAACTGTCGCCCAGGTCATATCCGGACCCTGGCCGATCGCCTTCAAGATGCGGTCGCACTCAATGATGAATTCGGTCCCAGGCGCTGGCTCTGGTCGACGGCGTCCAGAGGCATCTGGCGCGCCGAGCTGCATGCGGATGAATTCGAGGCCCTTGACGCGATTCTTCTCGTCCACGATGACGCGCGTTGGTCCCGCCTGGAAGATGGCGCGCGCCCCCTCTTCGATCATCTCGTGCACTTCGTCTGAGGCGGGCATGTCCTTCATGTCGCGGCGGTAGACGAGCGTCACCTCTTTTGCACCGAGTCGGATGCTGGTGCGTGAGCAGTCCATCGAAGTGTATCCGCCCCCTACCACCACGACGCGGCTCCCTTCGTGATTCGGATACGCAAGGCCGAGTGCGGCGGTGTGCAGATAGTCGAGTCCGTCAATGACGCCTTCAGCGTCTTCGCCAGGAATGCCGAGGTCGTTCGTGTCGTAGCAGCCGATCGCCACGATTACCGCGTCGTAACCCTGCGCCTTCAGGTCGGCGGTGGTGAAGTCACGCCCGAGCATCTTGCCGCACTCAAATCGGCCGCCGAGTCGCGTGATTGACTGGTACTCACCGTCGAGCACCTCAATCTTTGGCAGGCGGTACTGCGGAATTCCGTAGCGGAGCATGCCGCCCGGCTCTGGGTCTTTTTCAAAGATCGTGACGTCATGGCCAGCAACCAACAGGTAGAACGCAGCAGACGCACCGGCGGGGCCGGAGCCGATCACGGCAACGCGCTTCCCAGTCTTTGGCTGCAGCTCAAACGGAAGTGGTGGATCAATGTTCTCGTCCCACATTGACTTGAGCACCTGGTCGCCAGCGTAGCGATGGCTATCGCGAATCGCGATCGCTTCGTCGACTTCGTCGCGACGGCAGTGATCTTCGCACGGCGCTGGGCAGACGCGACCGAGGATGCTAGGGAATGGAATGGTGCGTTTGAAGATGCGCGCCGATTCGCGGAACTGCGATTCAGCGTTCGCTTTCAAGAACCCAGGAATATCAATATGGCTCGGGCACTTGTTCTGACATGGCGGCAGACAGTAGGCGTTGTGGTCGCTGAAGATCAACTCAAGGTTGGTGCGACGAATCTCGCGCAGTCGATCGGTTTGCGTTGCAATTACCGTTGCTGGTTCAGCCTTAGCCGAGCAGCTTATCAGCGGTGCATCGCAACCCTCAACATCAACAACGCACATGCGGCAGGCGCCAAATCCTGGAAGCTTCGGGTCGTAGCAGAGCGTTGGCACCTCAATGCCGTTCGCGCGGCAGACCTCAAGGATGGTCTGCCCTTCAAATGCTTCGAGCTGCTTCCCGTCGATCTCTACATAGAAGGTTGGCGTGCGCTGTGGGCGCTGTGGGCTGCGCGTTGAGAGGAGCTGTTCAAGCGCCTGGCTCTCCGCAGCCTGTTGCGTGGCAAGGCTCTCACTTATGACGGCGCCCTCGCTTGGGGCGTTGCCGCCACTCGGCGCAAGGTTGCCGCTCGGTCGCTCCATCAAGCCGGCCATTATTCGCTCCGTCCCGCTACTGCGCCGCTCTTCTCTGCGACGACTCCCGCTGGTACGAACTCTCGCTCGAAGTATCGCATCCCCGTAAGGAGTGGGCTCGGCGTCAGGCGCTCATGCGCGCAGAGCGCGCTATCGGCAACATCGGCGGCGAGTGCATGCAGTTTCTGCACATCTTGCGGTCCCGCGAGCCCATCAACAAAGCGTTGCCCGATCTCGGCAAGGCGGCGCGTGCCGATGCGGCACGGGATCGTCTTCCCGCACGCCTCATCGGCGCACCAGCGCGTCAGCATCGCTGCGAGCTCTGGGATCGCCACGCTCTGGTCAACTGCAAGGAGTGCGCCGGACCCAATATGCGCGCCGACTGCGGCGAGGCCCCCGCCGCTGTACGGCGTGCTCGCCAGGAGGTTCGCTGGGACGAAGCCGCCAGACGGCCCACCGATGAGCAGCGCCTTGATCGTGGCTCCCTTTGTGGGGCCCCCAGCCGCGGCGGCGATCTCCGCGAGTGGCGTGCCAGTTGGCACTTCCATGACGCCTGCGTTAGTGAGTGAGCCACTGATCTGCACGAGTGCCGTGCCAGGCTCCGCCGGATCACCGATCTGCTTGAATGCTGCCGCGCCGTTACTGATGATCCAGGTCACCGCGGCGAGCGTTGCCACATTGTTGACGACGGTTGGCTTTCCGAGATAGCCAACTGTTGATGGGTACGGTGGTGTCTGTTCTGGCTGGCCACGCTTTCCGGCAAGCGCCTTCAGGAGCACCGTCTCTTCGCCGATCATGCTTGAACCTTGCAGTGGTCGCACACTCATGATGAGCTCTCGTCCGCTCCCGAGCACGTTTGCACCGAGTACACCGTCGCGCTCGGCGTTGTGAATAATCGCTTCAATGGCGCGGGCCGCTTCGGTGTATTCCGCGCGCACGGCAATGAAGGCTTCGCGCGCGCCAACGGCGAGCGCGGCGGCTGCGAGCCCTTCAACGACCGCCTGCGCATTTTTCTCCAGAAGGAGTCGATTCGTAAACACCGCAGGGTCTGACTCGTATCCGTTTGCTACGGCGTATTTGACATCCGCGTCACTGGCGGCGGTGATGCGCCACTTCTCTCCGGTCAGGAATCCGCCGCCACCACGGCCGCGTAGGCCTGCGTCAATGAGTGTCT
>CALMIH010000070.1 GCA_937864085.1 uncultured Chloroflexota bacterium | reverse complement strand
TGCTCGAGCGGGCCGACTCGCCCGTGACTTCTATGCAGGCGCCGCTGTGATCCCAGGCGTGGAGCTGCTCGCCCACCCTGGCGGACACGCCACGATCGTCGCCCTACGCATCGCCGGTTGGGAGGCGCATCAGGTGGTTGAGGAGCTCGGGCGCCGCGCCTTTGCCATCACCCGTCGCGTCCCAGGGATCTCCGCCACAGCTGACCGTCCCGCCTCAGCCCCCGCACTCCGTACCTCATGGGGCTTCTGGAACACGGACGAAGAGGTGGCGCGCATCCTGGAGCTGATCACCCTGATCGCGTCGCACACGCCCGACACCCTGCCGAAGCGCCCAGTGATCGACATCATTCAGCGCTGAGTGTTGCGGTGATGAAACAGGGGAGAGGGCCACGCGGCTTCTTCGGGAAGCGTCTCTATCAGCTGCAACATGCCCCGCGTCCCGTCTTTCGCGCCGTGCTTGCAAGCGGTGGAAGCGCGCTCATCTATACGTTGATCTATTTGGCGTATGACCTTCAAGTGGAACGCGCACTTCGCGACGGCACGTCAACCCTCAACGCTCTTGGCGGCGCAGACCTTCGTGCAGAGGCGGCTGCGTTGCTCGTCCTCCTAACGGTGGTCTCTGGCAGCGTGATGACCTATCTGATCGTTCCGCAACCAACCGCAGACGGACGAGCGGTGCAGCGTTCAGGATGGTCTGCCGCACTCGGCCTCTTTGCAAGCCTACCGATTGCCTACCTTGCGCTGGTGGTTGAGAGCCAGTTCCTCAAGCCGTTGCTGCTCGGACTTTAGAAGGATCTCGCGCGCGTAGCGCGTTGCCGCGCGTGGTGCGGTGAAAATCAGGTGGCGCGGTATCCCATCATTCGGTAGCCAATGCCACGGACGCTCACGAGAATCTCTGGCTTGCGCTGATTCCCTTCAAACTTTCGGCGGAGTCGATTCACGGTGACGCGGAGTGCCTCGTCGCCGCCCGTCCAGCTCTCGCCCCAAACCTTCGTCCTGATCTCTTGATGGGCGATCGCCTCCCCGAGCCGCTCAACAAAGAGCGCGATCATGCGCTTCTCCATGCCGGTGAGCTGGATGCTGCGCCCGTCAACGTGCAGCGTTCCGGTCGCTGTCTCGAATCGGATGGCGTGGGGGGCAACTGTCATGGGAGAGGGATTCTACCCTCTTGTTACAAAGTGTGAGGCGAGCGGCGCGCGCCTTCTAAGAGAGCCCGCCAAGCGCAATAGCGACCGTTGCCAGGGCGGCGAGCCCGATGCCGATCGCCTGTCGGCGGCCTATTCTCTCTCGCAAGATCAGCGCGGCGAAGAGCACCGTGGTCACTGGTGCGATTGAGGTGAAGACGGCGGCAACCGCCACGCCACTCTCTTGCGCCGACAAGAGGAAGAAGAGATTACCAAGCGTATCTCCACTCCCCGCCGCGGCGAGTGTTCCGAAGAGGAGAAGACGCCCACGCAGGTTCGCTGGGATTGCACCAGCGCGAATCGGTTCAGCGCCGGGTGGCCGCTTGCCAATGAGTCGTGAGATGAGGAAGACCGCAACGAGCGCGCTGACGCTTGCAACGCGGAGTCCAGTGAGCAGCCAGAGCGTCCCTGGCACCTCAATCCCAGAAAAGATCAGGCTGAATCCGGCGAAGCAGCCACCGGCAAGCAGCCCGTAGAGCGCGCCGCCAAGCGGTGCCGCACCACTGGAGGCATCTTTGTGCGCTCCTGGTTCACCCGCATGTGCAGCGCTCGTGTCAGCACTGGTTGAAACGATGACAATGGCGACAATCGCAAACAAAAATCCAACGATGCGCAGCGCTGAGAGCGCCTCTCCACCAGCTGCCGCAACAGCAACAGGGATGAGTGCCGCGAGCGATCCGGCGATGCTTGCAACAATGGAGATACGGCCGTGTGCAAATCCGTGATACAGAGCGAGGACGCCAGTTCCGCCCGTGACACCTGCGAGTGCCGTGGTGAGCGCCGTGTCGCTGTCAGGCATCGGCTGGCCGCTTAAAGCGGCAACAGGGATCAAGATCAACAGTGCTACCGCCTGGCTCGCCGCAACAACAAAGAAGGTGGGGAGGCGTCGGCTGATGATGCCGCCAACAAAATCGCCGCCACCCCATGAGAATGCGGCGAGTACGCCGAAGAGCGCTCCGATCATGCTGGCTCTCTGATGTAGATCATCTTGAGATGCTCGCCGACCCCGGGGAAGTCGAACGGTTCGCCGATGCCGCTGAAGTGGTGACGCGTATAGAAGGGGACGGCGCGAATCCGCGCATTGCACCAGAGCGGTCCCACCGGGTTCGGTGACGCCTCCCACTCGGCGATCGCCGCCTCAAGGAGCGCTCCACCAATGCCAGCGTTGCGGAGATCTGGCGCCGTTGCCATGCCACGCAGCTGCGTGCTGCGGTGACCATCTTCGTCGGTGACCTCGTAGAGCGACCCGCAGGCGGCGAGCCTCCCGTCAACCCAGGCGCCCCAGTGGACGCCGAGCCCTTCACGATCACCTGGGAGGAGGGCGCCCTCGAGCGGCCCTCCACCTCGCAGGACTTCGTTGCGGAGGGGGAGGATCTCGTCAACCGTTGCGTGGCGAATCTCAGGCTGGCTCATATCGGCACGGTACCTGTTCGCACGTCATTCGGTCGTCGGCTACCGTTCGTATATGCCTGAACTACGACCCGCCCCCCCGCCGCTCCCCACGCGCGACGCGCTAACAGGAGGCGTCTTCACGATGGATTTGAAGGCGGTAAAGTCCGCCGCCGCGCGCACCGCCGGACGCCTCCACGTCACACCACTCCTCTCATCGATCGGTGCCGCAGAGGCGCTGCGTCGGAGTGGCGGGCCGCTTCTTGGTGATGGTCGCGTGCGTCTGAAGTCGGAACACCTGCAGCGGACTGGCTCCTACAAGGTACGAGGGATGTTAAACCGCGTGACGCAGATGGTGGAACACTTCGGCGAGGCAGAGGTTCGCCGCCGTGGACTGATTACTTTCAGTGCTGGCAATGCGGCTGCAGCATATACATGGGCGGGACGACAGTTCGGGGCTCCTGTACATGTGGTGATGCCGCGAAGCGCCGTCCCCGCAAAGATTGCCGCCTGCGAGTCGTATGGCGCAATAGTTCACCTTGTTGATGGACTCATGGGCGAAGCGGGCATTCTGAAAGATCGATTAGTCAAAGAGCTTGGACTCTTTGACGCGCACCCGTTTGACGATCCGTACGTCATTGCTGGGCACGGGACGCTCGGGCTGGAGATCCTCGACCAGTTCCCTGAAGCGGACGTGGTGATCGGCGGACTCGGTGGCGGCGGCATGCTCTGCGGCACCGCCGTAGCGCTGCGTGCGTTGAAGCCAGGGATTCGCATCTACGGCGTTGAGCCAGATGGTTCAGCGGCGGTAAAGCTCGCCGTAGAGTCGGGGAGCATCGTGCCGGTTCAGCCGAAATCAATCGCCGATGGCCTCGGGGCGCCGTACGCTGGCTCATGGACGCTTCCACTCGCGTCAACCTTGATCGACGCCTGCATCACCCTCCCCGACGAAGAGATTCTCGGTGGCCTCCGCTTCCTCGCTGAACGCTGCAAACAGGTGGTGGAGCCGGCTGGCGCCGCCGCCCTCGCCGCTCTCCTCTTCGGTCGCGTGCCCGTTTCACAGGGTGATCGCGTTGTGGTGATCCTGAGTGGCGGAAACGTGGATCTGACGCGCATGCCAGAGTTTCTTCATCAGGCGAAGCAGGTTCCAGGGGTGTAGGCAAGCCAAACAAGACCATTGCCGTGGGAGTGAGCGAGGCGTAGGCTTGCAACAGCGTGACCGCAGTGTCGCGAGAGGGAGGGAAGCATGGCAGCATTTTCGTTTGAGAACTCCAGAGGGACGACCTACTTTTTGCATGGCCGCTCGCGCAAGGTTGCGAGTGGGAAGACGGTGACGCTCTACTTCTTCGCCAAGAAGGCGGGGAAGGGGCAAGTCGCGGAGATTCCTGAGGGTTACAAGGTGAAGGAGTCGGGTCGAACTGGCCTCCCGATCCTGAAGAAGAAGTCGGGCCTCTTCGGCTGGTTCTAAGTTTCGCGCTGAGAACCGCCGTGCCACGCAGTCGGCACGGGCATCAGGCAGACTGACCGCATGAGTGATCCGATCGCGCTCGCTGCACTCCTGGTTGCTGTCTTCGCGGCGCTCGCCGCGCTGGTCGCCGCCCTACGCTCCGGTCGCACCGCACCGGCGGATCCAACGAGCACGCTGCAAGCCCAGCGCGTGGAGGACCAGCTTCAGTCGGTCGTAGAACGTCTGGCCCGCATTGACGCGGCGCAACAGGGGATCGATCGCCTTCGTGAGCCGATGGACGAGCTCCTCTCCGTCTTCCAGAACAAGCAGGCGCGCGGCCAGTACGGCGAGGCGCGCCTGGAAGAGATCGTGCGCGACGCCCTCCCGAACGATCTCTACAGCTTTCAGGAGACGCTCTCCAACGGAAAGATCGCCGACTGCATTGTTGGTCGCGGTGCTGCGTCAAACCGTGTCTGCGTTGACTCCAAGTTTCCACTCGAGGCGTATCAGAAGTTCGTCGCTGGCGACCCCACCGCCGCAACGCAGTTCCGCACGGCACTAAAAGCGCACATTGACGCGATCGGCTCCAAGTATGTGATTCCGGGTGAGACGAGTCGCCTCGCCGTGATGTTCATCCCATCGGAGGCGATCTACGCCGAACTCTTCACCAGCTTCCCCGACCTTGAGCAGTACGCCAACGGAAAGCGCGTGGTCTTCGCCTCGCCGAACACCCTGCATGCGCTGCTCGCCACGGTGAGCATGTTCCACGTTGAGTCAAAGATCGGTGAACAGGCGATCCTGATCCAGCAAGAGGTGGGCGGCCTGACGCGAGACGTTGAACTGCTCGCGGAGCGCATTGAGAAGCTCGCCACCCACTTCCGCCAGGTAGGCGAGGACATTAACGGTGCCCAAACCTCCGTGAAGCGCATCGTGCAGAAGGGCGAACGGATCGCCAACGTCGACCTGGGCGAAGGTGACGCTCCCCCCGCCCTGCGGTAAAGTATGGCCAGGCCCGAAACTCGTGTCACGTAAAGGGAGGTCAACATGGATTCGAAGAACCTGTACATCATCGCTGCGGCGGCGAGCCTTGCGCTATCAATTGCGCATTACTTCGGGGTTGGTTTTGTGGCCAGCCCAGAAACCGCAATTTACATCGGCCTCTGGGTTCCGGCGATCCTTTCGCTCGGAAGCCTGTTGTCCAAGAAGGGCAAGTGACCGAACCGATCGTCTTCGTGCTCGGTGTGATCGTCATGATCCCCGTGCTTATCGCGGTCTACAAAGACCTTCAAAGCTAACGAAGCCGATCCCATAGCGCTCCGTTGCAGCTGACGCTGCGGCGGGGCGTTTTGCTATCTGGCACCGTGGGTGGCGTCGGACTCGAGCAGCACGCGTCCCCGCGGAATGGTGCGGAGCGCAAAGAGTGCGGTGATCAACAGCCCCACCCCGCTTGCAACGAACACTACAGTGGAGCCTGCTGTGTCGTAGAGGACGCCTGCGACGATGCCGCCGAGTGCGGCGCCGAGCGTCCCCGCAGAGTGATAGAGCGACTGCCCTGTTGCGTGAAGGCGGCGTGGCACTAGGCGATCAACTACTTCGACGGCGCACATCAACGCAATCGCAAAGACTGCCCCCTCAGCGAGTCGTAGGAGCGTGAGCGAAAGCGCGCTGTCAAACAGTGCGACCGAAGCGGTGATCACTCCCATGATTGCGGTTGCGGCAGCGAAGCCACGTCGTAGCCCAATCCCCTTGAGCATGCGCGCCGAGGCGATCATGAAGGGAACTTCGATGAAGGCGGCGAGGGTTGCGCCGAGTCCGAGCATCGCCGCGTCGCCACCAACCTCGTTAATCCTCACTGGCCCGAGGCGATAGAACGAGGCGGCGCAGAGCGCCTCGAGGAAGATGATCGCAACGAAGGGGACCATCGCTGGGGCGATGCGCAGCAGTTCGCTCACGCTACCGAATCGGTCACGCGCTGAGCGTCTGGTGCGGCGTGACGACGCGGTGCGCGACGGCGCGCTGCGATGCGCCGCGATGACGCTCCGATCTTTCAGAAACGGAATCGGCAGAATCGTGCAGCAGAGCCCAACGGCCAGGAACGGGACGATCGACGACCCACCACCGTCGCGGATCGCCACGCCTGCAGCGAGTGCCGTGACCGCATAGGTGAAGCTCGTCACCGCGCGTGTCACCGCAAAGCGTGGTCCACCATCACGGGCGATCCCGAGCGCAAGCGCATCGGCAGAACTGTTAGAGGCGGCGCCAGCGATCGCCATAAGGAGTGACCCAGCGATTGCGGCGTTGAGATCGCCGAAGGCGAAGAGGAGGATGCCGATCGCGCTCGAGATCTCGCCGATCGCGAGTCCTGCACGCCGGCCAACGACTCGGTCGGCAAGGTGTCCCCAGGCCGGTCCGACGGCGCTCGAGACGAGTGCCGTCGCTGCAGTCAGCAGTCCGAGCTCGCCTGCGCTGAGGCCGCGGTTGATCATCGCGACCGCGTAGAACGGATAGAAGACGGCGCCGACGACGCCGAAACCGCCGTAGATCGTCAGCACGCCGAAGCGCGAGAGACGCGAGCTACTTGCCAAGGTTCTCCGGGCCAAACGAATTCGGGAGAAGGTAGTCGAACGGATAGCGATTCAGGCGCTCAATCTTTAAGCTCTGGTCCAGGCTGACGGCAACGATCGGCATCTGCAGGGAGCCCGCAAATTCGCGGATGCGCTGCCGGCAGACGCCGCAGGGCGATGGCGATTCGGACGGGGATTGGACGGCGAATGCGAGCGCGACCGCCTTCGCATTTGTCGCAAGGCGCATGGCATTCATTGCGTGCTGCTCCGCGTGCACGGTGAGGGTGAAGTCGGCGCCCTCCATGTTCGCCCCAACGTGGATCCCGCCGTCTGCATCGGCGACCGCCGCCCCAACCAGGTAGTTGGAGTAAACGGCGTAGGCACGTGGCCGGATCTTGATCGCCTCATCAACAAGGCGCTGCTCGAGCGGCGTGAGGTCGGTCGCTTCAATTCTCATCGCGGTGACCACCCTTCTACTTGTCCGATCAGGCGCCGAATATGAAGCCCGTGCAGCGGTGCCAGCGGCATTGACCATAGCGGCTTCAGCCAGGCCTCCGAGCCGAGTGACGCAGCATCCGCACCAGCCCAGCCGTACTCCCGAACGTCGTTAAAGGTGCGCACGCCACCACCAGCGATGATCGGCAGCCTGATCCCTGCCTCACGCAACTCACTCACGACGCGGAGGCCGATCGGCTTAATCGCGCGGCCGGAGAGGCCGCCGTAGCGATTCTTCAGCAGTGGCGCGCCGCTATCCGGATCTAGCCGCAGCCCCTTGATGGTGTTAATCGCGCTGATCGCCGCGACCCCGTTCGCTTCGGCGAGTCTGGCGTGCGCGAGGTAATCAAAGTCGGGAGAGAGCTTCAGGATCACTGGGAAGCGCGAGGCTCGGACGGCGCGCTTCAGCACCTCTTCAATGATCGGATTGAAATCAAAGTTGACGTTGTGGCAGGAGACGTTGAACTCTACGGCGGCAAGCTCACCAGGCTGTGCACGCTGGTTGACCGTCTCTACCAGCGAGCCAAACTCATCGGCACTGAATCCGCCGAGCGAGAGGATCCGATTCTGTTCGCTGGTGCGCGAGAAGTACTCCTCAAAGTAGCGATCAATCCCAATGTTTGACCAACCGAAGGCGTTGAGCCACCCCGCATCTGCCTCCTGGAGTGCGCCGCGGTAGAGGCGGATCAGCTGCGGGATCTCGCTCAGCTTCCAACTCTCTTGCAGCGTGAAGTGGCCTTCTCGAGGTTGCGTCGTGACCGTGCGCACGGTGACGGCACCGAAGCGACGCAGATCCACGAAGTTGACGATTGGCGAGAGGCCAAGCAGTGCGACGCGACCCTTCGGCGCGCCGTAGCCGAGAAGGCT
>CALMIH010000069.1 GCA_937864085.1 uncultured Chloroflexota bacterium | reverse complement strand
CGTAGACGGCGATATTCTCTTCCTTCTTCTTATCAAGGCCGTAGGCGAGCGCCGCCGCCGTTGGCTCATTGATGATGCGCTTCACGTCGAGTCCTGCAATCCGACCGGCATCCTTTGTTGCCTGTCGCTGCGTGTCGTCGAAGTACGCCGGAACGGTGATGACCGCCTCGGTAATCTTCTCGCCGAGGAAGGCCTCTGCGTCCGCCTTCAGTTTCTGCAAGATCATTGCGGAAACTTCCTGCGGCGAATACGATTCGCCGGAGTCGAGCTTCACCTTGACGCCATCGCTCTTCCCATCCTTCTCTACGGCGTACGGGATGAGCCCCTTCGTCTTTGAAACCTCTGCGTCGTCAAATCGGCGACCCATGAAGCGCTTGATGCTAAAGACGGTGTTCTTCGGATTCGTGACGGCCTGGCGCTTAGCGAGTTGCCCCACCACGCGCTCTCCGCCCTTGACGAACCCAACCACCGACGGAACGGTGCGTCCACCTTCAGACGAACTGATGACCGTTGGCTCACCGCCAACCATCGCTGCGACCACGCTGTTTGTGGTCCCTAGATCGATCCCGATAATCTTTCCCATCGTGTTGCTCCTTTCACTTACTGATTTCTACTGTTAAAAGAGAATGCGATGTAGTCGGCTGACGAATTAATCGGTTGCAACAGAGACGACCGCTGGGCGAAGGATTCGATCGCGAATCTTCCAGCCCTTGCGGTGCTCCTGAAGCACCTCTCCTGGTGGCTTGCCGCTCCCCGGAACCTGCGCAACAGCTTCATGTTCGCGCGGATCAAACGCCTGGCCGATCGACTCATACGGTCGCGCCGCTTCGCTCTCCATCACGGTGAGCAGCTTGCGATGAATCGCGGCGATCCCTTCAATCCACGGCTCGCTCTTCAACCCTTCTGGGAGTGAGGCGAGGGCGCGGTCGAGGTCATCGAGGACGGTGAGCGTCTTCAGGAGGAGCACCTCACTTGCGAGTCCAGCCTCGCGCTCCCGCTCTTCGGCGGTGCGACGGCGGAAGTTGGCGAAGTCGGCGGCGGTCCGCTGGTGTGCGGCGATCTGCTCGTCGCGCTCCAGGAGGGCGGCCTCAAGGGGGCTTAGGGCCTGCTCAACGGCGACCGGACCTGCGGCGGCTAGTTCAGCGGCGGCAGACTCCGTGCCCGCCTCGCCAGCTGGCTCTTCGCGCTCCTCGGTGCTCCAGGGTCGT